>CALGJS010000121.1 GCA_937927835.1 uncultured Saprospiraceae bacterium
GTTAACGGCCCACAGCCAGATACTATATCCGCTGAAAAATCAGGGAAGGGTAGTACGTTATCAGGATTAATGATAATTGTTTGGACGATGGTATCAGCACCACAACCATTGTTAACAATTAATTTAATATCGTAGAATCCATCAATATTATAATCATTGGTTGGATACTTCAACGTACTCATATTTCCGTCTCCTAAATCCCATTGATAACTAGTCGCAGCAATAGATTCGTTGACAAAACTTACGATCTCTCCGTTGATCTCAGTAGAGAAAGCGGCGGTTGGTAAAACCTCACTTACTTGCACATAATCAGCTTTAGTTAGTGTATTCGTCCCACTACTATTTTCCGCAATTAAAGTAACAGGATATTCACCTGCTTGATTATAAACCACCGTAGGATTTTGTTCGGTGGAAGTAGCGGGTACTCCGCCTTGGAAACTCCAATTCCAACTAGTAGTATTGGTCGTTGACTCATCTACAAAATCGATGGTCATAGGTACACAACCTGCTGTCTGTGTAATAGAAAAATCTGAAGTTGGTGGAATCGGAACTCGATTGGTCTTATCCGTAAAAAATACTGGACGACCGTTTAAGTTAATATTATTTCCATCTACCATTTCTACTGATTGGGTAACCGAAAAATCCCAAGTTCTTTTTTCTAATTGGGAAATATTAAAATTAGCTGGAAAGCTAAAACTACCTTCTGCAAACTCTGAATTATCCAATGTTGTTTCTGCCCAAAGAACATAAGTATGATGACCATCTTTATCTAAGAAGGCTGCACCACGAATTCCATCGGGAAGATTTAATGTCGCTTCTTTTTCTGGATCATAGGTAGAACCATAAAGTAAATCTGAAACAGTTTTATAAGCGTCCGCTTGCTGATTTTTAATTTGTTGATAAGGTAAGACGCCAAAAAGACGTTGGAATAAACCCATTACCTGAAACTCAGAAACAGCGTCCTCCAGAAAATGAGATTCAGACATATCATAAATATGCATGGCTTCGATTTCATTTTTCTCGCAAGAGATATATGCTTTGATCAAATAATTAATTTGTAATTCGTCTGACCCAAAGAAATCTCCAAACGGTTTACGAGGCACAGCAATTTCTGTAATGATCCATTTTTTCTTTGGAAAAGTATTTCCATCATAACCATAACTAGCCAGTACCTCTTGATATAAACCTTTGGTTCGCGCAATTCCATCTGCCGCTCTATCGGTATGTCTTTGATAAACAAAACTTTGAGAAGCTTCGTCCCATTCACGGACACTCCCATCAAAATGTGGATAAGCATGAATGGTGACTACATCAAAGTAAGCACCGCCACCAAGCGGATATTCTGCGGTTACACTTCCATCTATTGGGTTATCTGTATTTCTTAAAACAGCATCCATAAAACTTGGATAGCCTACACTACCTAATGTGATATGCGCCTCTGGTTGGATTGTTTTGATTACTTCATAACAAATTCGAAGGGTTCGGACATAATGAAAAATGGGTGCTCGCAATTTGTAATCACAAGGGTTAGGATCATTATCCCACCAGCTGCCTTCTTGACCAGGATCTAGAAAGCCAGTTAAAAAGGTATAGTCAAATCCTGGTTCATTCCAAATTTCCCAAAACTTAGTATTATCACCATAGAGGTGAACCATCCGCCATAGATAAAGCGCCAGTGGATTATCGTCGTTTACGGGTGTACCATTTTCTCCATTGTCCCAAATCGGAGTGTACATATTGGCAAACATTTCAGAGCGATGTTCTGGACAATAATGCGTCGTATCACGATGCTCATCGGAAGGAAAACCAATGATCATAGTATTGTCCTTTAGTTTTAATTTTTTATAATGCTCAAAAGCATCGACTCGAATATCATAACCCCATTGTTCTAAAAAGGATTCTGGTAGTAAAGGACGAATAGTTTTTACACCAACACCTGCTTGACCAACTTCTGGATTTCCAGCTGAGATATCTGCAAGTTCTGTGTCTTTCCAAGGAGGGAAATATCCAAGATTAGTTCCAGGTAAAAAATCAGTTGCAGCCGTAGGGATTCCATCATTAGCTGTTGTCGTAGGGATATTTAATTGATCATATAAAACAATCACATCGGTATGCGTAATGCTTTGACAATCGTTGATCACGGTTAGGCGAATCATATAGGTTCCATCTTCATCGTAGGTATGTATTGGATTTTCTAGCGTACTAGAATTACCATCTCCAAAATCCCAGATAAAGAAATTTCCGTCTGAACTTTGATTATTAAAACTGACGGTATGGTTGTCTAATTGAAAATTAAATTCTGCGACAGGAGCTGGGCTAAGCACTGTAATATTAAAACTGCTGGTATCAGATACCTGGCCATTGGTCGCAATCAAACTAACTGGATAAACTCCTGGAAGGTCAAACGTTACGGATGGTTCAAATTCGGTAGAACTAGCGGGTTGTCCATTCGGAAATAGCCATTGATAACTAGTTGCATTTTCCGAGTCGTTGGCAAAACCAGTGGTCAGCGGCGCACAATCACGGATGTTTACAATTCCGAATTGTGCTACTGGATCTTGAGCAGTTAATAGACTGGAAAAGACAGTTAGAAGAATAGATATGAATAGAATCCTTTGTATTGCAATGGCCATATTTGCCTTTTTGTGTTAAGTACCTGATACTTAACAGTCTGTGAAATAATGAAGTATTTAAAAAACTTCAATAACAGCTTTTGGAGTAGGAAACAAAGGGGAGGAAGGAGGGAAACATCTTAATAAAGAAAAAAACGAGCCAACCTTTAGTTTCCAAGGTTGACTCGTTTTATTGTCTTATTGACAAAAACGGTCGTAAGCCATCGCCAAATTTTGTGCGATTGCTTCAGCAGGACTTCCTTCGATATGGTGGCGCTCAATAAAATGAACCAATTGGCCATCCTTAAAGAGTGCAATAGAAGGAGAAGACGGAGGATAAGGGAGTAAGTATTCTCGAGCACGCTCTGTTGCCTCACGGTCTACGCCAGCAAATACCGTATAAGCTTTATCAGGCTTATTAGTATGCTGTAAAGACAGTTTTGCACCTGGTCTAGCCATTCCTGCTGCACATCCGCAGACAGAGTTGACAACCAGTACCATTGTTCCTTTTTGGTCATTCAATGCTTGATCAACAGCTGCTGGAGTGGTTAGTCCTTCAAATCCGAAATCAGTTAAATCTTTGCTCATTGGAGCTACTAATTCTGGTGGATACATATTATTTTAGTTTAAAACGATTAAAGTAATTTATTTTGAATAATACCAAATTAGGTAATTCTTACTACAAATTTACCCAAAATTGGTGGTTTAGATCGGATTACTAACAATCATAGGATGTAAAGAGTTTTATTCAATATTTTTTTTCAATGAAATCTTATGAGAATGTGGACATTTTGTTCTGAAATCTGAGGTGAAGTATCAAATATCAGACAATTGCCATTTAAATGCCTTGAAGAGCCAAGTATTTTGTATACATTTATTCTGTAATAAAAGAAGTACAGAAGTTCTGGACATTTTTAGACAGCTTCGAAAAACAGACCCCATTATGCGTTATACCATTTTTTTTATTTTTCTTCTTGGAATAACTCTAAGTTCTTGTACCAAAGACAAGATTCCAGTCGTTGATCCAATTACTGAACCAACTTGTGATCCCGAAATTAATTACGACAATACCATGCAAGCTATTATCAATGGTAGCTGTGCGATTCCAAACTGTCACGTTAGTGGTGGTGCACCAGGTATATTTACTTCCTATGATGGCATTTTAAGCAGATTAGACAATGGTCAGGTTGAAGATGAAGTGGTTGTCCGACGAAATATGCCTTTCTCTCCAGGAGAGCTTACTGAGGAAGAATTTGATTTATTTAAATGCTGGCTAGAAGCTGGTTACCCCGAAAATTAGAATTTATGCGTTTATTTTTTACCCTCTTTTTTACATTGGTTTTTTCTTCTGTTTACAGCCAAGATAAATCTGAAATAGTCTATCGAACTTTTAAGGATAGCCGAGTCATTAGTGTGCAATCCGCAGAAACTTTACCTGCTCGGAAAATGGATTTTCGAGTGAGTCATCGCTTTGGAGATTTGGCTGGTAGCAATGGTGGTTGGGAGACTTTTTATGGTTTAGAAAATGCGACAGATATTTTAATTGGATTTGATTACGGAGCTACAGATCGACTTACGGTCGGTCTAAGTCGTTCTAAAGGAGCAGGACCATTAAGACGATTAGTCAATGGTTTTGTAAAATATAAACTGATTGGACAAGGAATTGAAGGTGGAGCTCCCATTACCTTTACTTTATTAGGTGGAGCATCCATGTCTACTGCTAAAAGAATAGATGATCCTGAGTTGTTAAGTAGTTTTCCAAAGACTGCACACCGATTGGTTTATAATGTGCAAGGGTTAATTGCTCGTAAGTTTTCAGAACGTTTCTCTATGCAAATTTCTCCTGGATACATACATCGAAACTATGTACCGCAAAATGACGAGAATGGATTGTTTAGTTTAGGAGTCGCGGCGCGGTTACAACTTACCAAAGTGTTTGGATTGATTGCTGATACCACCATTCCATTTTCTAGTTTACGGACGACGGATCAAGGATATTATTTACCCTTGGGTTTTGGTTTAGAAGTTGATACTGGTGGTCATGTTTTTCAACTTAACTTGACCAATACCACTGGGTTAGAAGCCACAGATTATATTCCCAATACACGATCTAATTGGGCCGATGGACAATTTCGATTAGGCTTTACGATTTCTCGATTATTTAATCTTTGACAATTATATATTTTTTCCATTTTGGCTTCCTCCCAGCCCGCAAATATCTAATTGTCAGAAATAAATTTTGGTATGAAAAAAATATTTCCCATTTTACTATTGTTCGTTATTTGGTCTTTTATTGCGATGAAAGAAAGTAGGGTAGGAGCGGAGGTGACTGGAAAGACACCGGTCTGGGAGGTACTGAAAGGATTAGGAGAACCGTCTCCTAATCATCAGATTACGGTGCTACCAGAAAAAGCAAGCGTAGAAATTGGACGAAGGATCGTTCACTACGGATCAGCAAAGTCGGTCAAACAGCAGAGCGCACATTTCGTTTGTACTTCTTGTCATAATACAGAAAAAGAGTTTGCTGATTTACGAGATACGGATCCACAAAAGCGATTGGACTACGCAGCAGAAAAAGGATTGCCATTTCTTCCTGGTTCACCACTATATGGAGTGGTGAATCGTAGTAGTTTTTATAATGGAGATTATGAAAAAAAATATGGTGATTTGGTAATACCAACAAGAAACGATCTGCGGGAAGCGATTCAACTTTGTGCCGTGGAATGTTCGCAAGGACGTCCCTTAAAAAACTGGGAAATGGAATCTGTTTTATCGTATTTGTGGACCTTAGAGTTAAAAATGGAAGACCTACAAATTCCTGCCACAGATTATGGAAAGTATGCGGTAAAAACAGATAATTCTGCCGACTTAATCAAAGAAGTAAAATCTTATTATCACATCGATTCTCCTGCTCATTTTGTTAGTCCTCCAGAAGATCGTAAAGCAGGATATGGACTAAAAGGAGATCCCGCGAATGGTGAACATATTTATAAATTAAGTTGCCTACATTGTCACAATGATCAACGATATTCAATGTTTGATCTCAATGATGGAAAACTAAGTCGAAAACTTTTAGGAAAACATTTTCCAAAATATTCTTACTATTCATCTTATCAGGTAATCCGATATGGAGCGCCTTCTCATCCGGGCAAGAGTGCTTATATGCCGCAGTTTACTAGCGAAAAAATGAGCGATCAGCAAGTCGAAGATTTACGAGCGTATTTGACAAAAAAATAGTAGGGGCGAATTGCAAAAAAAATAGTAGGGGCGAATTGCAATTCGCCCCTACTATTTTTACAACATGTTAATGTTAATTACGCTGCTCGTAATTTATTTAATTTTGATTTGTTGAGTTTTTCTTCTGCGTAACTACCCGTTACTTCAAAAGTTTTTAGCTCTGATTGTGAAGGCAATTCAAACATGGCATCTGTCATAATCGCTTCACAAATAGATCTCAGGCCACGTGCCCCTAATTTGTATTCGAGTGCTTTTCCAGCTACATAATCAATAGCAGATTTAGAGAAAGTAAGTTTGATACCTTCTAATTCAAATAGTTTTTGATATTGACGAAGCAAAGAGTTTTTAGGCTCGGTTAAGATTCTGGCTAATGCTGGTTTGTCTAATGGTTCTAGGTAAGTTAGAACTGGTAGACGTCCGATTAACTCGGGAATTAAACCATAAGCCTTTAAATCTTGGTGACTGATGTATTGGAGTAAATGCTCGCGATCAATTTTTTCTTCAGTAGCATTATTAAAACCAATTACTTGTGTGTTTACCCGTTTCGCAATATTTTTTTCAATACCATCAAAAGCTCCACCACAAATAAAGAGAATATTCTCCGTATTGATCTTGACCATTTTTTGTTCAGGATGCTTACGTCCTCCTTGCGGTGGAACATTAACTTCCGTTCCTTCCAACATCTTTAGCATTGCTTGTTGAACACCTTCACCAGAAACATCTCGGGTGATTGAAGGATTATCCATCTTACGAGCAATCTTATCGATCTCATCAATATAGACAATGCCTTTTTGAGCAGCTTCTACATTATAATCACAAACTTGTAAAAGTCTACTTAAGATACTTTCTACATCTTCACCAACATATCCAGCTTCTGTAAAAACAGTAGCGTCTACTACGGCAAAAGGAACATTTAAGAAACGAGCAACGGTCTTTGCTAAGAGCGTTTTTCCAGTTCCAGTACGTCCAACAAATAAGATATTGGATTTTTCGATTTCTACATCGTCCGTACGTGTTTGACGTAATCGTTTATAGTGGTTATAAACGGCAACACAAAGATATTTCTTAGCCTCATCTTGACCAATAACATATTCATCCAAATGGCCTTTAAGTTCCATTGGGGTAATGGTATCAGGAATGGTAAAATCAGATTTAGATTGTTCCTCTTTTTTACCAGAATAAAGTTCTTCTTGAATAATTTCGTCTGCTTGTTCTACACAGACTTCACAGATGTGACCATCAATTCCTGCAATCAAAATTAAGGCTTCGGCCTTATCTCTTCCACAAAAAGAACATCGATAATTATTCTTACTTCTTCGCATCACTAGTTGGTTTTAGGTAAACTTAATTGTAGGTTAAACGTCTTTTAGCAAAAATTGTTAAGCTAAAATGCATGTTGTATGCTTTTTCTTGAAAATAGTCAAAAAAAAAGCCGTTTTGGGAATCACATAGTTTGCAAAAATAGTCAAACTAGCTGATTTCCCAAAACGACGGTTGCCTAAGGAAAGACAATTATATCTATATTATGCAGATTTCTCCTCTTTACGTGGATTATTACGATCCAATACCTCGTCAATTAGCCCGTAAGCTTTCGCTTCTTCTGCTGTTTTCCAGTTATCACGATCACTATCTGCTGCGATGGTATCATAATCTTGTCCCGTGTGGTGTGCAAGGATATCATACAACTGCTTTTGTAGATCTTTGATTAATCGGTAACTAATTTCCATTTCGGTTACCTGTCCTTGCATACCACCCATTGGCTGGTGAATCATCACGCGGCTATGATATAGACAAGTACGTTTTCCTTTAGTTCCTGCAGCAAGTAGTACCGCTCCCATAGAAGCTGCTAATCCTGTACAGATCGTTCCTACATCAGGAGAAACATACTGCATGGTATCATAGATTCCTAGGCCAGCAATTACAGAACCACCTGGGCTATTGATAAACATTTGGATATCCCGCTTAGGATCTGTGGATTCTAAGAAAAGTAATTGTGCTTGAATTACGTTAGCGACATAATCATTTACGGGAACACCCATAAAGATAATTCGGTCCATCATCAAACGAGAGAATACATCCATTCCGACCACATTCATTTGACGTTCCTCGATAACTTGAGGCGTAAATGCATGGATGTTTGGAGCGGAGGTTTTCATGTACTTTTCCAAATGCATACTACTCATGTTTAAATGCTTAGTAGCGTATTTCTTAAATTCATCTTGGTGAAACATCTGATCAGTTTTTTAGGAAGTTGTTTAATAATTCCAAAAGCAGCCGAGAAATAGAGAAAAATATTCAAATCGAGCCTTTTTTTGATCGCATAGCCGCGCTATGGGCGAGAAAAAAGGCGATGAGTTGGATGTTTTTCTCAGTTCGTAGGCAATTTGGGAGTTTTTAAATAACTTCAATGTTTAAACAAATGTGCGAATTGAAGATCATCCTCAATTCGCACCATCAATACTATTAATACAAATTAAACCCTACAAGGGTTCATTGTGGATTATTCATTTTCAGCAGTTGCATCTGCAGTTTCTTCAACTTCTGCTTCTTCGATGGTTGGATTTGCATCCGGGCCAGCCAATAGTTTTTCTACCTCTTGTACTTTCTCTTTCAGTTCTTCTTCTGTTACTGACTTAGTATTCAACGTAACTTCCTGCTTAATTGATTCAAAAACACGCTCGGAAATTAATTCCTCGTACATCTGATTCACTTGCTGCTTATCTTCCATGAGTCGATTAGCGGTATTGAGGATGATTAATTCATCTCCAAATCCACCGAAATAACCTCTTACTCTGTCTTTAAATGCTTCTAATAACATCTCTTCGGTTACTTCAATCTCAAATTTCTTTTGGATTTCTCCTTTGATGAGGTTCCAACGTAAGTTATCTTTTACTTTATCAAAATCCTTTTCAAGGTCTTCTAATTTTACTTCTGGATTGTTATTTTTGATCAATCTACGTAAAAAAGCATCTGGAAGATCTACTTTATTTTGTTCGATTAGTTTTTCTTGAACTTCGCGGAATAATAAACCATTCGTTTGTGCTTCGAACTGCTTGCCCATTTGCTCAGCAATAAAAGTTCTCATTTCTTCTTCTGATTTGATCTTTCCTTCTCCAAAAACTTTATCGAAAAATTCTTGGTTTAACTCAGCCTCCTGCTTACGAGAAACATCAGCGATGGTTCCTTCAAACATTCTACCAACCTCTTGATTCTCGTCATTCTCTTGAATCTGTAATAAATATTTATTTACAAATTCCTCATCTTTATTTGCTTCGAGATCATAAACATCAAACTGAATTTTATCTTCTTTCTTCTTACCTATAAATTCATCGCGGTAAGTATCCGTGATATCATCTACTAACACATTGAAGGTACAAGCCCAGCCATCTTTCTTCACTTTTTTACCATCAAGCTCCTCTGCATTAATTGCAATAATATCTTTGGCTTTTACGGCATCATCTACACTAGCAGATTCTCCTGCTCGCATACGTAGATCAGCAATAGTCTCATCGATCTTCTCATCTGGAATTTTTACTTCCATAAAATCATACTTGGCTTTTTTATCTATGCCATTTGTTGTGATTTCTGGAGCCATTCCGATGTCAAAAGAAAATACATAGTCTTTCTTTTCAGAAAGGTTAAAATCTAACTCTTCTTGATCTTCAGCAGATAAAGGTTGACCAATGATATTGAACGTCTCCTCCGTTAGATATTGGTGCATTTTATTTTGCAGGATCTCGTTGATGCTATCCACTAGAATTGCCTTTCCGTGCATTTTACGGATAAAGTTGATCGGGGTCTTTCCTTTACGGAAACCTTTCAATTGCGCATTCTTACGATACTTCTGTAGTTCTGAATTTACTTTAGGAAGATAGTCATCAGGAGTAATGGTAACCGTAAGGGTTGCGTTTAAATTGTCATGATCGGTTTTGACAACTTGAGCCATAGTTTGTTTTTTTGAATTTTTAATAACTAAGTAAGGTGTTTAGAAAAGTACAGTGGAAGAATCTCAGGATTCGTTCTAACCTTGGTCTTTTAAACAACTTTTGGAAAAGTTTAGATAAGCTCTAACCTTGGAAAAATAAAAAAGATGGAGCATCTAAATCGACAACTCCATCCCGTTTAATAGGACTTATTTTGCTGGAGCTTGATATGCTTGCAAACGGTAAAATTTATTTTGTACTTCTTTAAAATTTTTATCCGTAGCTCAGCTATGCACAAAAATTTTGCATCGTTCAAAATAAATTTTGCTCGTTTTCGCTTTATCAGCTCCAGCAGAACAAGTCTATTTGTTTTGTGTGCGGGTGGAGGGACTCGAACCCCCACGCCGTGAAGCACCAGAACCTAAATCTGGCATGTCTACCAATTTCATCACACCCGCGTGTTATCTAGAATGACTAACGGATGGCCCTCAGTCATTTTTGATGATACTTTTTATAAAAATAATAACGCAAAAATACTCATTACATTTATTATTTGGATGAAAAGCGATGCAAAGATAACGCTTTTTCTCTTATTTTAAATCCTCTTTTTGACTTTTTCTACTGGAAATGGTATTTTCATGGGTAATTATGCAAGAAGTACTTACATATCCGGAACACGAACAGCGTGAAATAGAAGAAGCGTACCAGCTTTTACTCGATTCTATCAAGGTAGAAATTGATGAGACCGATCGTAAAAATATTCATTCTGCTTACGTATTAGCCGTTAAGGCACATATCAAGCAACGACGTAAATCTGGAGAACCTTATATCCTTCATCCAATAGAGGTAGCTAGAATCTGTGCTGCTGAAATTGGCCTAGGACCTACTGCGATCATTAGTGCCTTATTACATGATGTGGTGGAAGACACTGACGTGACTCAAGAAGAGATTAATTCCAATTATGGTGAAAAAATCGGAATCATCGTTAACGGGCTGACCAAATTAGATGGTTTATATAATGTTCCTAGTCCACAAGCAGAGAATTTTAAGAAGGTTATAAAAACACTGTTAGTAGATATTCGAGTGGTTTTGATAAAGATGGCGGATCGATTGCATAATATGCGGACGCTAGGCTCCATGCCTCCTCATAAACAACTCAAGATTGCGGCCGAAACTAGTTTTATCTATGCGCCTTTGGCTCACCGACTTGGACTCTATAATATTAAGACAGAATTCCAGGATCTCTGTATGAAGGTTACGGATGCGGAGGTATATGAAGAACTCACTCAAAAACTAGAAGATTCTGAAAAAGGTCGTAATGAGTATATCGATCAATTTATCAGACCACTCCGCAAAAGTCTCGATAGCATGGGAATCGATTATCGAATCCTTGGACGTCCAAAGTCTATCTATTCTATTTATAATAAAATTAAAAAGAAAAAAGTCCCTTTCGAAGAGATCTATGACCTCTTTGCGGTACGGGTGATTGTTTCGGTTTTGCCTAAGCTAGAAAAACAAGTTTGTTGGCAAGTCTATTCAATGGTCACTGATTTTTATAAACCGATTCCTGAAAGATTAAAGGATTGGGTGACGACTCCTAAAGCCAATGGGTATGAATCTTTGCATACGACCGTGGTTGGACCTCAGGGTCGATTTGTAGAAGTACAAATTCGGACAGAGCGAATGGATGAAATTGCGGAACGTGGATTTGCTGCACACTGGAAATACAAAGGCGTCACTTCTCAAAAAGAAAATGTTTACGAACAGTGGTTAGATACCGTCCGCGAAACTTTGGAAAGTCAGGATGGAGATGCCATTGAATTTGTCAATGATTTTAAAACTTCTTTATACAATGAAGAGGTTTATGTTTATACGCCGAAAGGAGATTTGATTATCCTTCCAAAAGGAGCAACGGCGTTGGATTTTGCTTTTAGTATTCATTCCGATGTTGGTTATCATGCTAGTGCGATTAAGGTGAATAATAAATTGGTACCGATGGGGTATGAACTCCAAAATGGTGACCAGATTTGGATAACCACTTCTAAAAATCAGAAGCCGAATAAGAGTTGGTTAAAAATGACCGTGACGGGTAAAGCGCGTGGGAAAATTCGAGCAGCTTTACGAGAGGAACGAAAAGAGCAGGCTGAATTTGGTAAAGAAGCACTGGCTCGAAAATTAAAAAATAATAAAATTGACTTTGAGGAAGGGACAGATGTCTTAGTCAGTCATTTAAACTATAAAAATCGACTCGACTTTTACTATGATATTTCGACAGATAGTATCAGTTTAGCGGCCATATTCAAAGACTTTAAAGTGGAAGGTGGAAAATTGATACTGATTGAAGCAGAGCCAAAAGTTAAAGTCGAAGAAGAAGCTATTCCGATTAAGCGCAAGCGAGCGGAAACAAACTTCAAACCTCGATTGATGATCAATGGAGAAGAAGGGGATAGTTATGATTATTCTCTAGCTACTTGTTGTAATCCTTTACAAGGAGATCGGGTTTTTGCTTATGTGACGGCAGCGGCTGGTATGAAAATACATCGGACCAATTGTCCAAATGCGACGCATCTAATGGCTAATTATGGTTATCGAATTATGAAAGCAGAATGGATCATGACAGCTAGTTCTTCTTTTGTGGCAGATTTGGTCATTACGGGTGTGGATAGTGGACCGGGGGTGATTGAAAAAATGTCTCATACTATTTCTTCTAGAATGGGACTTAATATTCGGTCTTTCCATATTGATGGAAACGAAGGCTATTTTGAGGCGCAAGTTGGTTTATTAGTACAAAATAAAGATCAATTGATTCTAGCAATTCGAGATTTACAGAACCTTGAGGGGATTTCTTCTGTTGTGAGGGTAGAGGAGTAGATAGGGTGTTTATTTAACGGTGTCTAGTTTTTTAACTTTAATCACATTGTAAAAATTTTTTTTATAAAAAATTGTTGATTGGTTAATCGGTCACGTTTTACGCAATGCTAATGTGGCCAAAGAGACGGAGACTGTTGAAGTTCCTTAAAAAAAATACTGGTTGATTGGTTTTCTTCTATCTTAGGATTCTTATTAGAAATAAGAAAGAGAAATTTTTTAATTAAAATATTTACACACGTTATCGGGCAGCCAATGGCCAATAGCTAACCGCCAATAGCTCTAAAAAAAAATTATGCAGGAAGCAAAAAAATCTACGATTGAGGAAGTAAAGAATATTTTTTCAGGCCATCTGGAAAAAAACGGACTGCGTAAAACACCGGAACGGTACGCCATTCTAGAAGAAATATATCGTCGTAATGACCATTTTGATGCGGAAGCATTATATATACATATGAAAACCCAAAATTATCGAGTGAGCCGAGCAACTGTTTATAACACGCTCGAACTCTTGGTAACTTGTGATTTGGTGAAGAAACATCAATTTGGAAAAAATCTCGCCCAATACGAAAAATCCTACGGTTATAAACAACACGATCACCTGATCTGTGCAGATTGTGGAAAAGTATTAGAATTCTGTGATCCTCGCGTTCAGCAAATCAAAACCATGATGGGAGAATTGTTAAAGTTTAAAGTCACCCACCACTCCTTAAATCTCTATGGTAATTGTGAAACGGAGAAGTGTCCGGATCGGAAGGTGATGGATTGATTATTCTTGTACATAAAACATGAAATTACCAAATCCATTAAAATCATCTTTTCGTCTTGGATAAATTGTTGTTCTTAAATATTCATTTTCGCTATTGAGTAAAAATTGGGGGTTGTTGTTTTGTCCAGCGTTTAGTCTGACCCATGCTCCACTTTCTACATTATTACATTTCTCAGGAAATGGTTGATTGGCAGAACTAGAACTTGAAAACGAAGAATGCGAAAACATATAGAGTCCTGTTTTGGTAGGAATAAATTGATATTCTAATACATATTCACCATTTTTATTTAAATAATTTCCCTCATAGATGATTGTTCCATCAGAGAATACAAATTTTTGAAAATCGTAAATAGAGGTATCAATAATTACTTCAAAATCGTTCAGAATAGTCTTATCAATTTCTTCATTTGATACTTCCCATATATCCAATTCAGGATTGAATTTATAGTCAGCTAACTCATAACTACGTTGAGTATTTCTTTCGTAAACCTGATGAGGAAACCGGGAGATAACGCTAATGGTATCACCAACTTTATAGGTATCCTTTGCAGGAGATAGTGTGGCTGGGATTTCGAATTCGTATAGGTTGTTGGGGATTTCGCAGTCTTTCTTGATACAAGAGGAAAGGGTTAGAAGTATCCAAAAAAATAAAAGTGTTTTTTTGATCATGATGCTTATTCTTCTACGTAAAAAATATAACCACCTATATGTTTAAACCGCTCTTCTGGATCATTAAATAGCCAAGTATTATATAGTTCATTTGGACTATTTCTTGCAAGATTGATATTGTTATCGGCTCTATTGTTTAAAATAGTTCGAATTTGAATTTCTTTATTTTTACACTTTTCTGGGAAATCATAGTCTTCATTTATAGCACCTAGAAGGTGTTGGAATAAACTATAAAAACCAGCTACTTTTGGAATTAGCTTATACTCTAGTGAGTATTCACTGTTTTTATAAAGATATTCTCCGTCATAAGTAACAGCTCCATCAGAATAGATAAATTCATTGAGATTGTATTTAATAGTATCAATAATAACCTCGAAATTATTTAGCGCCGCTTTATCAATGATAGAATCAGATATCTCATTAACATCAAAAGTTGGATAAAACTTAAAGTTAATTAAAGGATAAGTTTTATTCGTTATTAATTCATAAACCTGATCAGAAAATATAGAACCAACAGTAATAGTATCATCAATTTGGTAGGTTACCTTTGCTGGTGATAGCGTAGCGGATATTTCAAATTGATAAGGACCTCCGAATTGACATTCTCTTTTTGTGCAGCTATTGAGCGTTAGAAGTATCCCCAAAAATAAAACTACTCTTTTGATCATGATGCTTATTCTTGTACGTAAAACATGAAATTACCAAATCCATTAAAATCATTTTTTCGTTCTTGATAAATATTTGTTCTCCAATATTCATTTTCGCTATTGAGTAAGAACTGAGGATTGTTGTTTTGTCCAGCGTTTAAATTAACCCATGCAAAGCTTATCGTATTTCCACACTTTTCTGGAAATGTCTGGTCCACGTCACCAGTACCCGAATGTGAAGAATAACTATAAAGGTAAAGTCCTGTTTTAGTAGGAATAAATTTATATTCTAAAATATACTCACCACCTATATTTAGGTACTCACCTCTATATATAGTTTTTTGTGAAGAAGAGAATTCATATTTATAAAAGTCATAAATAGAGGTATCAACAATTACTTGAAAATCGTTCAGTACAGTTTGATTTATTTCTTCGTTTGACATCTCGAATATGTCCATTTTAGGATGAAAATGATAATTTGCTAAATCATAGGTACGTTGAGTATTTCGTTCGTAAACTTGATGAGGAAACCGGGAGACAACGCTAATGGTATCACCAATTTTATAGGTGCCTTTTGCAGGTGTAAGGGTAGCTGGAATTTCAAATTCGTATTGATTGTTGGGGATATCGCAGTTCTTTTTCAAACAAGCAGTAGAAGTTAAGAGTAGTAGAATTAAAAATATTATATTTTTCATAATTTGAATTGTAAGTTAGCGGGTAATAGTCAATAATACTATTACCCGCTAAGATTTTAATAGCTATTGAATAAATTATTTAGGTTAATCAGTGTACTTCCTGAATTGGCTAAATGATTCTCTATAATACATTGTCTAAACTCTTCTATGCTGCGTATCTCTGCACTCAGACACGAAAACAAATGTTCATTATTAAACCCTGAAACATTATCAATGACTCCATTGGTGTCAGTAGTATTATCAATTAAATCATGATATAATCCTTCTGGAATATGATTAGGCCTTTCGTTAATATCATCTTCTAATAGTTGGAGCCACGTATCTGTTGTATTATTACGTCTGTTTGCTGGAATTCCTGGATAACTTCGATCTGCATAAGTATGCCCCAAATGATGTGCCCAGGATTCGCATAAAGCAATAAGGTCTGCATTATCACTAAATTGATTTCCGTGTGGGTTACCATCTTCATCAGTAAAAGATGCTTCAATTTCTGATTGAACTAAGTCTAGCCAGAAGTCATGTCCCACTTGTCGATAATGCATTGCATGCGCAAATTCATGATAAGAAAGTTCTTTTAGAGCATCTGAATCGTTAAAATCATAACCAATCGTTATATCTGGTAAATAAGCTAACACAGCAGCCCAAGAAAAAAAAGTTACAAAAGGGTTCAATCCCAATATTGATATTGCTGATGCTGTTCCTGTTGCTCCTCCTCCTGCTATACTTAGTTCAAATTGTGTACTCATGATTGCGAATCCAAAACTTTCATCATGATCCAAAAAAATGTCCAAACCATCTGACGGAGGCAAGATACCATCTGCAATGGTATAATCGTGAAATTCGTGGAGGGCATTATTGACGGTGGCACTACCCCAAAGTCTTCTAGTTTTAGTGCCATTATCTGCTCCTCGGGGAAAATTAGTCTCAATATTATTAAATGGACCGCTAAATCTTCCAGTATAATGATTTACTGTTTCAAATAATTCCCAAAATTTCCAAGTGGCTCTGGAGCCTCTGATACGTGCTCGGTCATTCGTAAAATGTACCCACATTCGTGCTCGGCCACCGTACCGCTCATTTGGCATAGACCAGCAACCGTTATCATCTGTCTCTGTTTCATCAAAACTAAACCAGCCGTCACTCATGGTTACTTTTACTCTTCTTACAGGTAAATAAGTATCAAAATCAGTTTGATCCATCTGATTTGATAATTCTGTATCGTACACCTGAACACAACCTGCTGGAATCCGTGGATTTGCTGGGACTGGACAGTCACATCTATTTAGTGTCGGTGGTGGTGGCGGTGGTAGTGGAGTACAATCGCATTCCCAGACAAAATCAAAGGGGTTGGGTGTCCCTGGCTCCGGTTCAGGAAGGATTTCTCCTGAACCATGTACTGAAACGAGTATAGGACGACAACCTTCGTCACAGATGGGAGGATCATCAAAACTATTTAACGTAATCAGTGGAATATCTTCTATATATAATCCGTTATCAGGTAAAATCTCAGAGAAAATTTCACTTTGGTTGCCCGTCTGAAAATAGCTTTGCGCGAGTAATACTGGATTAGATTTATCTAAATGGAGTGGAGCTATTATTTCATGGGGTATTTCTGCAATTGACTTGCCAGCTTCTACCACTCCATAAAACTCGGGATATTCGCCCTCAGCTGGTTCTTGATAAAAGTCTCCTTCTTTAGTTACTTCATATTCAAAGGGATAGTCTTGTAATATGATATCTGATGCTTCTAATAGATCAATATGGGCAATGGAGGAAGGCGTAAACTTGACATAAGTGTGAGTAGTCGGTAATGCTACTTCGTTTGTTCCGTGAATCGTATTAAAGGCTGCGGTCATTTCTGCAACGGTATAAGGATTTTGTCGAAATTTTCCGAGTTCAGTTTTTACTGGTTCAGCAGATTCATTTCTAGCAGTACCTTGTGTATTGGCGTAGTTTACGGTAGGAGTCGAAGCTGTTGCTGTTGTATCAGCGCTAGGATCATTTAATAAATTCTCTTTTTCACAGGATTGAAATAAGAAAAAAGAGCTAATGAACAGTAAGGTAATTAATTTTGGATACCTGGATACCTGGATACCTGGATACCTGGATACCTGAAAATAGGTTTGTTTTTCATGTGTTAAAAAAGTTAAGAATGAACGTCGAAGAAAAATAGCTTTCTTCGGCGGTTGGTAATATACCAATTCGGGTTTTATTATTAATAATAGAATACAATTTATGTATTATATAGTTAAATAACAAATAATGTGATAAACTTTAACATTTAATTGCTTTAATTTAAAAGAGGTGTGCTTATTCTAATGTTAATAAAATGTAATTTAAGACGTTGACTAAACCTGTATTACTATCATCAATTCTAATACATCATAGGTTAGTATATTTTATTCGTAAGTGAGATTCATAAAAGTGGAGTGGTTATTTTAGTTATAGATGAGCGAATTAGTATGCTGGTTGCGCGTCATTTAGGTTGGTCGAGACTGTTAAATAAACTGTGTCAAAATAAATTTAAAAATTCAAAAACAACCTCAACTGCAACCTCGAAGCCTAAAAACGAATACTTGTAATCGACTGACATTCAGGTTGCTAATTTTTTTTTACGTTAAAAAGAAATTTGAAATTGCCCGCCTGCCGTCGGACAGGTTTTTGAGGTTGAATTTGCGCTTGAGAAACACGAAATCTAGAACAGTTCCGGTTGGTCTTACCAATCGTTTAACTTTTTATTCAAATATCCCATCTAAATCCTATTTTAGTTCCCAATTCTTTCCCCTAATAGATAAATTCAAGTAACTTTGTCCGTCCGATTGTTTACGATCAGACCCTTTAGTTAATTTATCAAAACGAAAATTTGTTAAAAAATTCAATAC
>CALGJS010000122.1 GCA_937927835.1 uncultured Saprospiraceae bacterium
CTCCAAAGGAGGGGAAATCTATCGCACTGCATACTTAATATAAAGTTGCTTAGAAGAGAAAATATCTCTCCTTTGGGAATTCTAAGTTACCAATTATTTCAATGAACTTGTCTTTAATACAAACATACGAGAAGAGGGCAAATAGCCAATGGCCAAAAGCAAAAAATACCCATGTCAATTAGAACGATGCTGTAAATTATACAATTGAAATTCTTTTTCAACCCCTAATTCGCATTACTTATTCTTCTTAATCCAATCCTGAAATTTCTCAAACTTTCCGGGATGATAGGCGGAGACATTATCTGTTTCTTCTGGATCAGTAATCATATCAAATAACTGCCATGCTGCTCCGGAATTCTGTCGGTACATTTTCCATTGATTATAACGCAAAATTTCTGGACCGTTTTCATCCGAAGATTTCCAATATAAAATCCGATCGTCGAGTGGAGTAGTAGGTTGTTTAATATTTTTATAAAATGATTGACCATCTATTGTACTGGTTGAATAAGGCAAGGTTAAAAAGTCAGCGATGGTTGGAAATAAGTCTGCTGTATAAATCGTTTGATTGGAAGTTCCTTTCTTTATTTTATCATCCGCAGTATAAAAGACCAATGGTACGTGAAGACTGGTTTCGCTATACGCAGTTCCTGAACCTGCCAACGCGGTAAATACGATCAGGTCGTTTGGTGAAACCTTGGTGAATAGATTGGCTACCTCCTCGTTTAGTTCTGTTAAACTATTCGAGTTTAGTGTAAGAATATGGATAGTAGGATCTTTTTGATTTTCAGGCCAGCTTGCAAAACTAGTATGTTCGAGTACTTGATATTTTTTTGCAGTAAGTGCGTTTTTAAAATTATCAAGATTTTTTTTATCAAAACCATCAGACAATAAATGTCCTGTATGCATACCAGTGTTTAGTCCTTGTAACGCTAAGTTAGATTCTGGACTACTGGTAAAAGCATTTCCAAAGACGACTCCGTTTTCGGTTAGTTGCGCCAATGCTGCGTGTGCTTGTAAATCTTTGACTCCATCCTCGTTCCATGCTGTTGGCCATTTTTCTACCAATATTAAAATCACCTCAGGATCACTAGAGGTCTTATCCGAACAAGATTGAAAAAACAGTATTGAAATAAGAAATAAAGTTAGCCACCGCATAAATTTGAGAGTTGATTTAATCCTCAAATTACGAAATTAAATAAATAGAGTGCGTAACAAATTTGGGACGATTGCCTGTTAGTTAGTTGGCTGGTGTTGGCCAGTTAGCGCTCTTCTTACGTGTTTTTACGCTTGAGGGAAGCCAACCAGCTAATGGCTAACAGGCTAACCAGCAAAAAAAACTCCTGCCCCTCAATTTGTCACACACTCAAATAAATACTGATCTGTCGCTACAAAAAAAAAACACCCCGGAGATAACCCCGAGGTGTTTTTATAGTCGTTTTCTATAATTAGGCTATTTACTTTTCTTGAACGCATTTGAAAATGCGAATAGAGAGAAAGCCAATGGCTAAAAGCAAATAGCTAACAGCAGACCAAAGATTACTTGCCGAACATTCCGCCCAACTTGTCTCCTAAACCTTTAGCTACGTCACCAAGTCCACCAGCAGCATCGCCAGTCAAACCTTTAGCTACGTCACCAAGTCCGCCAGCAGTGTCACCAAGGCCACCTAGCTTATCGCCAAGTGCATTTTTAGCCATGTCAGCGATTCCGCCACCAAGACCTAGCTTGCTCATCAAACCATCCTCTGTTACCTCACCGCCGTCACCTAGTTGACTTGCTAATCCACTAACCATACTAGTCATTCCTGTACCTGCAACCATACCGGCCACACTTTCAGGTAATCCCAGCTTACTCATTACACCTGCCATCATTTTTGCTTTGATACCAGCAAAAATTGAGTTACCAGCTAATCCACTAGCACCACCGTTGAACATCCCTAGGATGCCACTGATATTTCCTCCTGTTACTTGCTCCATTAGGCCAGATTGTAAACTCTCTTGAGCTACTGGAAGAACTGCTTGTGCTTGTTCAGCGTTGATTCCTGCTTTTTCAGTAAGCTCGCTAATTACGTTTCCGCCAACGGCGCTCATTAATTGATCTAACATATTTCTTTTATGTTTTTAATGGTGAAAAATAAAATTTCCTTGATTTTATCAAGTTGGGAGTTAAAATAAGTTAACCACCAGTTAATACCCTATTTATACGAAAAAATAAGGGAATAGGTCACAAAAAACGTATGTATTTTTAAATAATATATTGTTTCGGAAGGTTATTTCCCCCTTTAACAGAGCTATTCTTGACCTAAAAAAAAGATGATCGAAAAATATGGACTATATCTAACATTAATTTTTTGTAAAGACTTTTTTACCAATCTATTAATTATCTCATCTCTTTTCTTGTTCTTTTTACAATAACTTAAAATAGGTTTTACAATAACTTAAAATGATTTCCTAGTGATTAAATCAAATCACCCATAATTTTGCAGTGACAATTTAGACGAACCCTAAATGGCACTTTATAAATTATTTAAAATGAAAAAGATGAACTCAAAATTTTACACTTTAGTTCTTTTACTTGCTTTTCTAACGACGAATATTTTCGCACAGACAGTAATTACCGATAGTGATTTAGTAGGAGGACAAACGTATACTTGGACCAGCGATACCGAATATTTATTAGATGGATATGTTTATTTAGAAGCAGGTGGTGTGTTAAATATTGAGCCAGGAACGGTGGTG
>CALGJS010000123.1 GCA_937927835.1 uncultured Saprospiraceae bacterium
CCGTTACTTTGCGTCCTCTAAGTTGGATTATGAATGTGGTCACAAAAACGAAATAAGTTTATCGGACCGTAGATTTATGTGTCAGGGCTGCGGAAGGATTATAGATCGGGATTTGAATGCTGCGAAAAATATCCACCGTGAGGGTTTAAAACAATATTCTACCGGGACGGTAGAAAACAAGCGTGGAGCGATTGTAAGTCATTCTTTATAAAATGCAGATTGTGATGAAACGCTGAAAAATCAAAACTCCTTTTTAGAGTAATTTTGATGCCCCGTACCCTTGGGTCGGGTAGTTCACTTAGGACAACCTAAAACGCGAATAGTTCACGTAATGAGCAACACCTTCGATTTTATTATCTTTGTTAAAAAAAACATGCGCCCGCTACTCTTCTTATTTGTTTCCTTCCTTTCGTTCAATTCGTTATTTGCTCAATCCTCCATACAAAAAAAGATAGATGCACTGGCCAGCCATCCGGATTTGGTGCACGGACAGCTCAGTGTTGCGCTGATGGACGTAGCGACCAATCAACTAATCGCAGGCCATCGCGCCGACAAAACCATGATTCCTGCTTCCTCTCTCAAAGTTTTAATCACCGGAATTGCGCTAAAAAAATTAGGTAAAGATTATCGTTTTAAAACAGAGCTAGTACACGATGGTATTATCACCGCCGATGGTACCTTAAAAGGCAACTTAATCATCCGTGGTTACGGCGATCCTACCCTCGGCTCCCATCATTTTGCAAAAGCAGAAACCCACGATATCGTTTTAAAAAAATGGACAGATGCCATCAAAAAAGCAGGGATCAAAAAAATTGAAGGATACATCATTGGAGATGCTTCTTATTTTTCCACGCAAGTGGACGGACGAACTTGGCTTTGGGAAGATCTCGGCAATTATTATGGAGCAGGTGCTTGGGGGCTAAACTTTCACGAGAATCTTTATCTCCTCGACCTTAAACAAAATGGCAAATTCGGCGCCACACCATCGGTCAGCTCGGTTCATCCTACGGTCCCTAATTTACATTTAGTCAATGAACTAACCCAAGCGGAAAAAGGCAGTGGAGACAATGCGTATATTTTTGGAGCTTCTTATGGTACGACCCGATTTATTCGGGGTACGATTCCCGTTGGTTCCGGAACTTTCACCATCAAAGGCAGTATCCCTGATCCGCCGTTTTTTGCGGCATTTCAGCTTATGCAAAATTTAGAAAAATCAACTATTGAAACCAGTCAGCGAGCGGCTTCTTTATATCAACTAGAACAAGAAGGTATTTCTATTGGGAAAACAAACCTGATCGATACCTACTATTCTCCTTCTTTAGATAAAATTCTAAAAGAAACCAATCTAAAAAGTGTCAACTTATATTGTGAAGCATTACTCCGATTACTCGGAAAAACAGAAAAAGGCGATGCGCATCCATCCCAAGGCTTGGAAGTAATAGTAGATTATCTAAAAAATAGTGGGTTGCCTACGGCTGGGCTCCACCTCGCTGATGCCAGTGGACTATCTCCTCGAAATTCGGTGTCGGCACGACATTTAGCGGCCTATCTCTCCTTTTTAAAAACCCAAGACGATATTTTTCCTGATTTCAAACCGTCCCTTCCCGTAGGTGGAAAATCTGGTGCTTTAAAATACTTATTTAGAGGAACGATTGGTGAGAATAAGGTATTTGCCAAAAGTGGTGGAATGGATCGCGTCCGTAGCTATTCTGGTTATGTGCAGAATAAGCGTGGAAAATGGCTTTCTTTTTCTATTATCGCCAATAACTTTACTGGAAAAAGTGCTACCATGCGGAAAGAAATGGAAAAGCTGATGCTTGCATTTTGTCAATGACTTTGAAAACCGTAATTTTATCAGGTGAAAAATTATATACTCCCTTTACTACTTGCCATTTTTATTACTGGAATACTTTCCTGTGATGACGGCCTTGGTCCTTCTCAAAGTACCAACCATACCACTACGCACGAATACGATCCAAGTATTCCTCAAAATAAACCAGCTCCTTCCACCGATCCTGATCTTACCCAAAAAGAAAGCAATCGTTGGATCTGGCAAAAACCAGAACTCGTAATTCGCAAACTCGGAGATCTAGATAACAAAACAGTGGTAGATATCGGAGCGGGACCTTATGGTTATTTTTCTTTTATTATCGCTGGAAAAACTCCCGCCAAAAAAGTGATCGCCCTCGACATCGATGAAGAGGCCGTCAAATTTATGCAGAACGCTCGCAAATTATTACCCGATGCTCGACGCGATAAATTTGAAACACGACTAGTAAAACCAAATGATCCGATGCTAAATTCTAGCGAAGCGGATGTAGTCATGATCGTTAACACGGTTACCTATTTTGAAGATGCGGTAGATTACCTCACGAACCTACGTCGCGGAATCGCAAACGGTGGTCGCCTCGTCATTATTGATTTTAAAAAGCGAACCACCACTATTGGTCCTAATACTGCTGATCGAATTGCCATCGGTGAGCTAGAAATTATTCTAAAAAAGGCGGGCTATAAAAATATAGAGTTTGATGATCGAACACTAGAATACCAGTACATTGTTACGGCTTATAAATAATTTTTTGAAAAAAATTTACAAATCTTTACCCAACCTGTATCTTTTCTTCACTTCTACATTATGATAACAAATAGATCGCAATTATCGCGACGATATTTCCTCCCATAAAGTTTTACGTTTTATTATTAAGATTTGAATTGCTAAAAGCAAAACCAATTCGGCTGCCCAGTGCATTCCTTAAACGAAATGTAACTTAACAGTCTGGTCCAAACTATCTCTATCATTTAATAACCTGCTATTGACTATAATAGTATGAATATTGTTTGTCGTACATCCATGACAAGCCCAATCATCCTATGCCCAATAGTCTTCAGCAAAAACGAAAATAACCTATGTCTATTCCAAAAGAACCCCGGCAACTCATGATCAATATTATGTATATCGTATTGACCGCTATGCTTGCGCTCAATGTATCTGCCGAAGTCCTCAATGCTTTTCTATCTATGAATAATAGTTTGAACGAAAGTACTGGCATTATGGATAAATCTAATCAACAATTAATGGCGGCCATTACCGAACAGGCCGAAGCTTATTCTCAATTTCAACCTTACGCAGAAAGCGGTTTGGAAGTACAAAAAATTGCGCAAGATTTTTCAAAATATGTCGATGAAATAAAAACTGAATTGGTCGAAACATCTGGTGGATTAGATGAAAACGGAGCACCGGTCGGCATTAAAAATAAAGATATTCCTACCCGAATGTTTGTTATGGAAGGACGTGGTAATGAACTAGAAGAACGGATCAAAAAGGTGCGTACGGATTTACTCGCGCAAATTTCTGACGAAGATATTCGACAAGAATTGGCCGCTACTCTTCCGATAAAAATTGAAGAGATCCCAGAAAATTCTGATAAAAAGAATTGGGCAGAATTTAAATTTAAGCAGATGCCTGTCGCAGCGGTTCTGCCCTTATTGGCTAAAATTCAAAACGATGTAGAAATTTCAGAGACTTCTATTCTAGGATATTTTTATAAAAAAACTGGAAGCACCACGCTTAAACCAGATCAGTTTCTGCCAATCGCTGCGACCAGTAGTAGTTATCTAACGGTTGGTGAAAAGTTTTCTGCTGAATTATTCTTAGGCGCTTATTCTAGTACGGCCGATAATATTAGCATTCAAGTGGATGGTCGAAACATTCCTGTTCGAAATGGAAAAGCCGTTTTTAGTTCTACCGCTGGTAGCCTTGGTGAGCAGTCTCATCGTATGGTCGTAAGATTGCGTGATCCTGTAACAGGAGAAGTAGAAAAATTTGAAAAAACATTTGGTTATACCGTCGGAGAAAAATCAGTCGCCGTAGCAGCCGATAAAATGAATGTCTTTTATGTCGGTGTAGACAATCCACTTTCGTTATCCGCAGCAGGGGTTCCTAGTACAGAGATCAGAGTGAACGCAACCGGTGCTAATCTCAATAAAGTCAGCAATGGCAAATACATCGTAAAGCCTACCAAAATAGGATTGAGTAAAATAACCGTTTCAGGTGGTGGACTCGACCCGACTACTTTTGAATATCGAGTCAAAAAAATTCCCGATCCACAAATTATGATTGGTAACGAAAAAGGTGGAGAAATGAGCGCCGCAGAATTTAGAGTGCATAAAGGCATTCGCGCTCATCTAGAAAACTTTGATTTCGAAGCACGCTGCAATATCCAAGGTTTTGAACTAACCCGTGTCCCCAGAGGAGGTGACGCACAAAGTGAATTGAACCGAGGAGGAACCTACGCTGGATCTACAAAACGATTGGTGAATGCAGCAAGATCTGGTGATACCTATTATTTCGAAAAAATAAAAGTTCGTTGTCCTGGCGATCAAGTAGGTCGCAAAATGAACGGGATGATTTTTAAGATAAAGTGAGGTGAGGCGCTGCGCGCGTTTAATCGTTTAAAACAAAAAATTTCCATCAAAACGACAAGGTAAAAAATAATAAATATGCATTTAATAAAATCCGTTTCCATTCTTCTCTTCCTATCATTATTCATAGTAGCCGATGCACAGGTTCGGGATGATATTGTAGATCGAAATTTATTACAGGAAAGACAAATATTGCCGTACCAACCATTACGGGAAGCAGATATTTTTTGGGAAAAAAGAATTTGGCGTGTGGTAGATTTTCGTGAAAAAATGAATCAACCGTTTGCTTATCCGGAAGCACCTTTTTTTAATATTATAAAAGATGCGGCGCTACAAGGAGATATTACGCTCTACTCTACGGAGGACGATAAATTTTCTTTCCCCTTGAATGAAGATGATATAGAAAACATTCTTTATAAAACGGATACTGTCAGTGTTTTCCATCCTATTACCTATCTTGAAGAAATAACCGTTGTCCGAGATGAACTTAACTGGGAAGATGTCAAACGAATCCGTATTAAGGAACAATGGTTTTTTGATGAAAACACTTCTACCCTACAAGTCCGGATTCTTGGGATCGCGCCATTGATTGATGAAACGGATGATCAAGGAAACTTCCGTTATGAAAAACCACTATTTTGGGTCTATTATCCAGAGATGCGGCCAATTCTCGCTCGTAAAAAAGTATTTAACAGTCTGAATGATGCTGCCTTAACCAGCTGGGATGACTTATTTGAACGACGTTTTTTTGCCAGCTACATTTTTAAGCAAAGTAATGTACGAGACGAACGGTTACAAAGTGTATACTCTGGCGTAGACCTATTATTAGAAGCAGATAAGATTAAGCAGGAAATATTCAACTTTGAACACGATCTCTGGTCTTATTAATTCAAAGTTAATCTGCAACCTCATACCTCCAATTTTGTTATCTTTGCGCCGCTCAACCTATTGAAGCAATTAAAGCTTCCTCTTATAAAAATCGTTGAGTACCAATAACATGGAAGAAGTTGGATTATATATCGGTATGTTTTTAGTAAGCCTATTTGTTTTACTAAAGTCTTCAGATTTCTTTATCGATTCAGCAGAAAAGATTGGGCTTTCTTTAGGGATTTCTCCTTTTATTATTGGAGTAACCATTGTAGCTTTTGGTACTTCGTTACCTGAACTAGCTACTTCGGTGGCTTCTGTTCTGGCCAACGACTCTGAGATCGTTATTGGAAATGTCGTCGGATCAAATATCACCAATATTGCGCTAGTATTAGGTTTGATCGCAGTCATTGGTAAACAGATTGAGCTTGAATACAATGTTTGGCATATCGATATGCCCTTTTTGTGGGGATCTGCCTTTTTACTTTGGTTGGTCTTACAAGACGGTGTATTTGCTTTCCATGAGGCACTTCTCTTTTTGGTAGGGATTGTGCTCTTTTTAGCCTACTCCTTTAAGGCTGATAAAGCAGACGAAAGTGAGCGTCCCACGGTCGCCCCGCTTACCTATTTGATTTTAATTGGCGGTGGAATTGGTGTGTGGCTCGGAGCAGAATATACCATTGTAGCGGTCAAAGAACTATCTCTAAAAGCAGGTATCAGCTCTGAATTAATTGCTCAAACAGTCATTGCCTTTGGTACTTCACTGCCAGAAATTGTGGTTAGTATCGCTGCTGTCCGGAAAGGAGTTGCTGGTATGGCCATTGGAAATGTCTTAGGCTCCAATATTTTTAATACTTATATCGTCATGGCTATTCCTTCCTTCTTTGGTAAGCTAGAGATTCCTCCGATTATGATGACAACTAGTATCCCAATTATGATTATGGTCACCATTCTATTCGGAATCATTACCAATAATCGTAAAATCACTCGTTGGGAAGGTTTTCTCCTCCTTATGTTCTACGCTTTCTTTATCATGGATAATGTCAATCGGGTTATATAAACCAGTTTCCAGTTTAAATTAATTAGTCTTTCAG
>CALGJS010000124.1 GCA_937927835.1 uncultured Saprospiraceae bacterium
CAAGTTCGTCCGGAAGGAATGGAAGATGGATTGGCTTGGTTTTGTGAAAATTGTCAAACAGAACTCTACCAAGAAAACTTTTCTATTAAAAATATTGAAACGGATATGCCGGTTATTTTTGATAAATTTTATTCAGATAAAGAATTACTTACTTGTGATAAGTGTGGTGAAAAAATGGCGCCACCTAAAGCTGTTGAGATTGGTTGAATCGCTTCGCTTGTTGAAAGGTTGAAACGCTTCGCTTGTTGAATACAGTAAATTTTTACTGCTAAAAATCTGATGTAGATGGCTTCTTTTTTATTATAATAGAAGTTGTTCTAAAAAATATTTATGAATTTTCAAGATACACTTTCTTTTGCTAAAAGCGAAGACCGAAAAGATACTTTAAAGTCCTTCCGAAAGTCTTTCCATATTCCGAAACAATCCAATGGTAAAAATCATCTTTACTTTTGTGGAAACTCTTTAGGACTACAACCTAAAACGACCAAATCTTTTATTGAGCAAGAGCTGAAAGACTGGAAAGCCTATGGCGTTGAAGGTCATTTTCAAAGCAAGCATCCATGGTTACCTTATCATGAATTTTTGACAGAGAATATGGCTCGCGTAGTTGGTGCGAAACCGATCGAAACAGTGGTGATGAATACCCTATCGGTAAACTTACACCTGATGATGGTTTCCTTTTATCGACCGACCAAAAAGAAGTATAAAATTTTGATCGAGCACGATGCCTTTCCTTCGGATCGGTATGCGGTTGCTTCACAGATTGCTTTTCATGGTTACGATCCAAAAAAATCGTTAATTGCGCTAAAAGCTAGAAAAGGAGAAACGCTCCTTCGGATGGAAGATATTGAAAAGACGATTGCCGAGCATGGAGATGAGATAGCCTTAATACTATTCGGAAATCCTAACTATTATACTGGACAGTTTTTGGATATGAAAGCCATTACCAAAATGGGTCGCAAGAAAAAATGTATGGTTGGTTTTGACTGTGCACATGGAGCTGGAAATCTGCCTTTAAACTTACATGATAGTGGTGCTGATTTTGCCGTTTGGTGTACCTATAAATATTTGAATAGTGGCCCAGGAAGTTTGGGTGGTTGCTTTGTTCACGAGCGACATGCGAAGGCTAAAAAGATTCCTCGTTTTACGGGATGGTGGGGTCATAATAAAGCAACCAGATTTGGCATGCGCGATGGCTTTGATCCAATTCCTGGGGTTGAAGGTTGGCAATTGAGTAATCCGCCGATCTTAAGTATGGCGGCGATTCATGCTTCTTTGGAAATTTTTAAAGCAGCGGGAATGGATCGACTGCGAGCGAAATCATTGCGAATGACGGCCTATTTAGAATTTTTATTAAATGGATTAAAGACCGATCGCGTAAGAATCATTACTCCTTCAGATCCTGCAAGACGAGGGTGTCAACTTTCAGTTCAGGTGGTCAATGCCGATAAAAAGCTTTACAATAAATTGACTAAAAAAGGGGTGATTGCTGATTGGAGGGAACCAGATGTTATTCGAGTAGCACCAGTTCCATTGTATAATAATTTTGTCGACTGTTGGCAGTTAGTAGATCATCTAAAAACTTGTCTTCGCTTAAAGTAACACCATGGAAAATTTGTCTCTGGAAGAAAATTTTGGAAACAAAAATATTAGCGTTCGTTTACACCTGCCTTCCGGCGGCAGGAACAGCTATATAAGCAAAAACGAGATTTAAAAATACTACGAATATGAAGGTCAATGCCTTGTGTTTTTGATATTTACAGGAAGCTTGCATACCTAGCGATATGTAGGCCTAGCGATATGTTGTAGATGAAGGACGTATCTACAGCAGGAGCTTTACCTACCGAAAGGTAGGTGTAAACTAACAGCTTGGTAGTTTTGAATCTTGGACAGTGAATGCGTTGCCCCCGTAAATACAATTCATGAATTGTATCTACGGGGGCAACCCTGAACAATTGTAACAAGGTTCACCTCAAAAAAAACAACTCATGAATAGTATCTTGCCGGAACTGGGACAATAAATTCAACCCTATTATTTAGTCAAACCACTCTTTTGATTTAAATAGTCAAAACCGTCCGGCGTCGAGATCGGATTTACATAGAAGTTGGATAAGAATGAAGCACAATGGTTGCGGACATTCTTAAACAACTTCAAAAAAAAACTACCCCTCAATCACATTAGATTGAGGAGCAGCCCACACACTATGAGAACACCCATTAAATTCTTAAAATCCCAATTCTGCAAGCAGAAATTTATAGGGATGTATTTTATTCGTTTTTCTTTTGAATTATTTCGTTCTAAAGTGAGAAAAAACTACCCCTCCGATCACATTAGATCGGGGGGCAGCCCACACACTATGAGAACACCCATTAATTCTTTCGAGCTTACAAAAACTGTTTTTTTCAAGCTCGGATCCCTTGGGTTTAACGGGATCTTTTTATTCGTTTTTTTCTTTGGTTTTCAAAAGAAATATGTTGCTTTCTTTTGTTATTGCAATATACACCTACATAACTCTGCTAAACAAGGATTTAATGCCTTGCCCCTTGTTATTGATTTTAAGGTATGTTAATTTTAATTTTATAAAAGGCTGATAGTCAGACTCAATTTATATTAAACTATGGTTATGTTAAGTCTTTTAACGAAAGTTAATCTATTCCTAAATTGGTCTTTTGGGTGCTTTTTGCCGAATATTTTAGAAAAAAAAGCAACGTCCTTTCTTGTAGGCCGTATGATAAAGAGTCGAAGTTTGTCGTGGAAGGAAAGGGTAAATAAGTATCTGTCAGGATTTTGACAATGCGCACTAAAGAAACAGGTTAAATTAATCGTTTTAAAGGTTAACTTTACGGTTGGTGGAAGCCATAACAGGCCGACACATAAGAGAACGTTCTCTTATTTTTAAGGAAATAACATAATATCGAGGTTGCTAAACAATTAAAATCAAGCAGTCTTAATCAAATCATTCGATCTTTTATGAAAAATTTATTTTTACTACTACTCGCGGTAATTTTCACTTTACCGCTAGCTGCTCAACTTAATATGACGCTCCGAGATGAAGTTGATTTTCCACAACGATTAAACGATATCTGGGGATACGAAGCAGAGGGACGAGAATATGCCCTCGTTGGTACAGCTACTGGTATCGCTATTTTTGATGTAACCGATCCTGATAATGCGGAAGAAAAAGGATTTCTATCTGGACCAGAATCTATTTGGAGAGATATTAAGGTATGGGAAAACTACGCTTATGTTACCAATGAAACAGGTGGCGGAATTAATGTGATTGATTTGAGCAATTTGCCTGGTCAAATTACAGAAGCAGATGCTTATCGATGGGAACCAACAATTGATGAACTAGGCGGTCAGCTTGGTCCTTGTCATAATATCTTTGTAGATGTTAATGGTGTTGGTCACCTTTCAGGATGTAACCTAAATGATGGTGGTGTTTTCTTTATCGACTTATTAACCGATCCAGGAAACCCAACGTATATCGCTGCTGCTCCTCCAGTTTACTCACACGATACTTATGTAAGAGATGGCATCCTTTATAGTTCAGAAATTTATGAAGGTCAATTAGCGATTTATGATGTGAATGATTTAAATAATGTTCAGTTGATGGCAACTCAGACCACACCATTTGACTTTACGCATAATGCTTGGTTGAGTGATGATAGCAATGTTGTTTTTACGACGGATGAAGTAGGCGATGCTCCGGTTGGCGTTTATGATATTTCTGATCTTAATGATATTCAAGAGTTGGATCAATTCCGTCCCTTGTCTACGATCAATCAAGGCGTTTTACCACATAATGTATTTGTGTGGAATGACTTTTTAATTATCTCTTATTATACCGACGGTTGTATTTTGGCAGATGCTTCTCGTCCTGGAAATATTATTGAAGTAGGAAATTTTGATACGCTATTACCAGGAGAAGGAGGCAGTGGTGCATGGGGTGTTTATCCTTATTTTACTAGTGGAACGGTAGTAGTGTCAGATATCAATCAAGGATTTTTTGTTTTGACACCTAATTATGTACGAGCTTGTCACTTGGAAGGAAAAATTTCCGATGCGGTAACTGGAGCACCGATTAGCGATGCTCGAGTAGTGATTGGTTCTTCACAAGTTAATTTTACCAATAGTACTTTGACCGGCGAGTATGCTACAGGTCAAGTAGTTTCAGGAGACTTTTCTGTTACCTACTCCCACCCTGCCTACGAAACGGCAGTAGCAGAGGTAACTTTGGAAAACGGTGAATTGGTGATTCAAGATATGGAATTACAACCATTAGCAACGACTCCGTTTGTAGCGCAGGTAGTAGACGCGGTTACTGGAATGCCGATCGCAAATGCAAAAGTAAATCTTAGCGGTCAGAGTCTTTCTTACGAACAAAATACGGATGGAAATGGAAATTTCTCTCAGCAAGTAGTTGATGGAATTTATGAGGCAAAATTTGCGATTTGGGGATACCATGAAAAACTGATTACGCTTCAAACTGGGAGTACGGAACCAACAGTGGTTGAATTAATTCCTGGATATAAAGATGACTTTATTTTTGATTTAGGATGGCAAGTTGCGAGTACGGCTTCTGGTGGATTATGGGAAAGAGGAGAACCAAGAGGAACGGATGCAGGTGGTCAACAATCAAATACCGATTTAGATATTCCAAATGATTTAGGAGATGAATGTTATGTGACGGGTAACGGAGGTGGTTCTGTTGGAGCAGATGATGTAGACAATGGATTCACTCGATTGACTTCTCCTTCTATGGACTTAACAGGATATACAAATGCAGAGTTAAGTTTCCATTATTGGTTTTTTAATGCCTTTGGAAATGGTACGCCGAATGATCAACTAGATGTAAAAGTAGATAATGGTATAACGCAAGTTACCATTGAAAGTTTTTCAGAAAACACAGAAGATTGGAGTCCAAGAATTACTTATAACCTAGCCGACTTTGTTGAGTTGACCAATAACGTTAAAATCATTTTTGAAACTTCTGATTTACAGGGTTCAGGTAATGTAGTGGAAGCTGCTGTTGATGGATTCTTGGTACGAGATGCAACTACGCCACGAGATTTTATTAGTTCTACTACTGCTGGTTGTAATCCTTTTGAGATTAACTTTACGGATGTAAACGAGAATACAACGGAATGGATGTGGACTTTTGAAAATGGTATTCCAGCTACTTCTACGATGCAAAATCCAGTGGTTCAATACACAGAAGCAGGTCATAACGAAGTAACCCTTACAACGACTACACCGGATGGTGACTTTACTTTATCGCAATTTATCAACGTAAGTACTTTTGTTGCACCAACCGCAAATGTTGGACAAGTTATCTTGAGCAATGGACAGGTTATTTTTAGTAGTAATGCGACTGATGGTTTGGAATACTCTTGGGACTTTGGTGATGGAACAACCAGCACGCAGCCGAATCCAGCACACGTTTATATGGAAGATGGAACTTATCCTGTGCTTCTTACCGTTTCGAATCCATGTGGTTCTACAACGGTAACAGC
>CALGJS010000125.1 GCA_937927835.1 uncultured Saprospiraceae bacterium
TACACGAATAAAAAGAAAACCCTTCAGTCTGTAGCAGATTTGGTTTTGCCAGCTTGGTCTATTGGGACTAAAGCGGTGAAGGTAAAGTCAGTGGTGGTGGAGGTTTTGTAGTTTTTATAATGAATAATGTTCCGCTCAATCGTGTTTAATGAATAATTAATAATGCCATCGAAGGTGAAAGAGTAATAAATAATCCTCCATTATAAAGTTATAATTCTAATGTTCTCGATAGGACATTACGTAGTGAAATTTACAAGTTGGGAAAACAATTCTTTCATTTTTCTTGTTCTGATTTTTGATAATGAGAGGCTTTGATTTTGGCGAAAATTTCATACTATTTTTTTAGTAAAACCACTCTATAAAATATTATAAGTTAACACCGAAAAAGATATTTCTTGAATACTCAGAAGCTTCCCTGTCTTCAAATTATTTTCTTAATAATTATCCAAAAAAAAGAAAAATGTTAACTATAAAATATCCTTCAGAAAACACCACAGTTCGAAATTGGAAAGCTTTACTTGATGAAATAGTCGTAGCCTATAAAATGGAAGAAGTTGCCACACTCAAGCAGTCTATTTTAGAGGAAGACGATGCCAAAGTAACAGGTGAAAAAGACATTACAGCATACCTAAAAGATTTAAAAAAATCAGTAGAAGATTGGCGTGCACCAGGCTGCGGAATTTAAAATTATATAAATGAAGTTGTTTAAAAAACAATTCTAATTCACATTCTAATTCCTATTCACATTCCTATTCACATTCCTATTCTAATTCCTATTCTAATTCCTATTCTAATTCTAACCATCATGCCAATCTACGACTCCCATCATTTCCAAGTTCCACGCACCGCTCATTACTACACCCTCGGTAAACCATCGCCAGAGATTGAAGAGTTCTGGCTGGTTTGTCACGGCTACGGACAACTAGGAAGTGAGATCATTCATAAGTTTGCAAAATTCGATGATGGCAAACATCTGATCGTTGCACCAGAAGGACTTTCTCGCTTTTATTGGGGAGGAGTAACTGGGAAAATTTCCGCCTCGTGGATGACCAGTGGAGATAGACTTTCTGAGATTGATGACTTCGTAAACATGATCCATCAGATCTATGAAAAATACACCGCACTACTCTCTCCAAATGTCAAAATTAACCTCTTTGGATTTTCACAAGGAGTAGCCACACAAATCCGTTGGATGATGGCCAAATTTCCAAAATTCGATCGGTTGATTTTATGGGCAGGCACCCTACCCGATGATTTGGATTATATCCCACATCAAGACTATTTTAATAACCATGAACTGATCTGGCATTGTGGCAAACAAGATGAATATATCAATGAAAAAGTATTGAATTGGCACCGAGGTTTTGTCAAAAAAGGCGGTTTAAATTACGAAGAGAAATGGTTTGAAGGCACCCACCAAATTCCAAGAGAAGAACTAGAAAAACATTATTTAAATCCTCTTAAAAAGGCTTAAGTTTTAAGTTTCATTTACAAAGAAACTCCTCTACCCCTAAACCGAACACGTAGAGTTCGCATATCTATATGCGCTAGCGCCCCACGTTACACGACCGACCTCGTAGAGCGTCGCCCCACGATAAAAGTGTTTTTCTACCTCAAATATTCCCTTATTTTACACCAGATTTAAAGGATAAAACCGAATTTAAAGACCATCATTATTTAGCTTCAAATTACCACCAACACCTATTTGGTTTTCCACTACTTAATGTATAAATTTGTGGAACATTTCTATACCACTTTTACACAATACATAGATTAAACTTTCACCGCATAGGACTTGTTGTCATTGGACAACAGGTTTCTCTGCTGATTAGTGTAATTGAGTGAATTGGACTTTTCCTTTTGAATCCCATCATTCTTGCTAATTCTATCGAAGGTTTTAAAAAAATTATAATGAAAAATTACCGATTCCCTATTTTTAGTCTTTGTTTGCTGCTTCTGGCAGGATGTTTTGTCATGGAAAACTCGTTTCCTTCTGTTGCTCCTGGTACCTGGCGTGGCGTTTTACAATTAATTCCAAAACAATCTATCCAAAATGATAAAGGAGAACCACTACCCGAGTTGGTCGATTTAAAAATGGAAGAGATTACAGAAGGAGAACTTCCATTTAGGTTTGAAGTGGTTTATACCAACGAAAAGGACTTTTATATTGAAATACATAACGGAGCAGAACGGCTAAAACTAGATGAGATAAAAACAGGAAAAGATCGTAAAACCGGAAACGACACCTTATATATTGATATTCCAGAATATGATTCTTACATCAGAGCTGATTATGATGCAGGGGTAATTGCGGGAAATTTCTATGTTCCTAGCCGGGGAAACAATTATAAAATTCCCTTTATCGCTCGCTATGGACAAGGACATCGTTTTACCCTATTAAAAAAAGAACCTACTACGGATCTTAACGGAAAGTGGGAAGCTACTTTTGGTTTGGACGGAGATGACCCTTATCCGGCTATCGGAGAATTTAAACAGGAAGGCAATCATTTAACTGGGACCTTTAGAACCGAGACGGGTGATTATCGCTTTTTGGAAGGAACCATTCAGGGCGAAAAAGTCTATCTCTCCACTTTTGACGGAAGTCATGCCTTTTTATTTGAGGCGAAAGTAATGGATAAAGACCATCTAATCGGAAGTTTCCGGAGTGGCACCCACTATCGTACGACTTGGGAAGCTAAACGAAACTCAGAAATTACCCTAGCAGATCCAAATGAATTAACTTTTTTAAAGGAAGGAGCTGATAAAATTGAATTTTCTTTTAAAAATCCTGAAGGAAAAACCATCAGCTTGGACAATCCGGAATATGAAGGAAAGGTAAAATTGATCCAGATTTTTGGGACTTGGTGTCCAAATTGCCGAGATGAGACGGAATTTTTGACCGATTATCTCAAAAACAACTCAAATGAAGACTTAGCGGTGATCGCTTTGGCTTTTGAAAAATACAAAGAACCATCCAAAGCTAACAATGCCTTAAAGCGGTATCGAGATAAAATGGAAGTTCCTTACGAGATGGTGGTGGCAGGAGGTTCAAATAAGAAGGAAGCGGCACAGGCTTTGCCTATGTTAAACCATATTTTATCTTATCCAACCATGATATTTATTGACCGTAATAACAAGGTCAGAAGAATACATACAGGCTTTAATGGGCCTGCAACCAGTAAATACACAGAATTTAAAGAAGAATTTGGTACCTTCGTAGAGACACTTTTAAGTGAGTAATAATCGTTTAATATACTTTCACGGTGTATTAGAGTAGTTTTAAACATTAAGCTTAGAACGACTTTGCGGAGGGAAGAAGAAAGAAAACGCTAAAATACTTATGGGCTTTATATTAGCATACTGTAAAGAAAATCAAAATTTTGCGCACGAAATCGACGCCAAACTAAGTCTGGTGGGGATCGACTTTGACCATGTCGCTGGTGATGAAATCACAGGTGAATACGGCCTGCAAGCGCAATTGAAAGATCGCAAAGAACCTATCTTACTCCTAGTAAGTGATAATTTCCTACGCTCCACTGAATGTATGTATCAAGCCCTGTTTATGCTTCAGGCTAGTGAGCACACCAACCAAGTCCAACCAGTCGTCATTGATGGCCGTAAACGCCGACCTGATGGCAATTACGAGGTAGTTCCAACAACTTTTGAAAGAGTATCCAATGTGATTCAATATATGAATTACTGGCAAGAACGGTACTTAGATTTGCGAAAGCTAAAACGAGAAGCTACCGATCCAGCATTGCTCGATAAACTAGAAGGCCAGTTAAAGATTGTTCGAAGCACCTCTTCTGAAGTAGGCGAATTTTTAAGAATTCTAAGAGGCGTCGAATATTGGACAGCGGACCAGATGATGCATAATGATTTTGAATTATTTTTTGATACCCTTGATGCACCTGAATTGTACCAATCTTATCAAGAAAAAATTAAGAATACCAAAATTATTATTCCTGAAATAATAGAAGAAGAACCAGATGCGGAAGAATTCTTTAATGGACCTTCTCCTGTTGCTCCCGTTTCGATGTCTGAAGATGATTCGAATAATCTAGGAACAGAATCTGCTATTCCGGGAACTGCCCAGGCGACTGAAAAAGCACCTATAGCTGAAGAAACGATTGATCCTGAACTGACAGCCGTTCCTGAACCAACCATCGCTAAAGAGGAACCCGTTATTCAAGAACAACCTGCAAATGAACATAAGTTTGTTGCGGACAAAAAAGAAACTGAGGAAGATGCGCAGATTGATTCTGTAGTAGAACAACTCAACATGGAAAATGTCTTAAAAAATACTTCCTACCATGTGGCGGACAAAGGTCCACTTCTAGATCGCTTGTTGGAGCATCAGAAAGAGAAAATGAAGGAGGAACAAAAGGAGAATAATTTTGCCAAGAAAAATGGGGAAAGCGAACTTGATCGTTACCTAAATACCTTATCAGACGAAGGGTTTGAAAAAAAGATAGAAGTTGAAGCAGCTCCAAAAGACATTATCGATGATATTTTTGATGATGAGGACGAGGATGGAAAAGATATTTTTTCTATTAATGAAATTCCAGCTACTGCGACTACGGTAACACAGGATGATGTTTTTGATTCAGTTGCAGAAGAAGCTGTTCAAAGAGCTAAAAGTTTAATTGATGATGGACAGGTGGAAGAAGGAATGGAATTATTAAAAATCATGGTAGACCGCTACCCTTCCAATACGCGGCTACGATTTTTATATGCTACTTTTTTAGCCAGTCCTATTGAAGAATTTGACGCGGCCAATAAGCAATTAGAATTGATTACTCAAATTGATCCGACATTTACGGATGCCTATATTTTGATGGCCAGTCTAGCTGAACAACGTCAAGATTGGTTATTGGCAAAAAATTATTATGAGAAAATTCTGAGCATTGATAATCAACAGCCATTGATTCATTATCGTTTAGGTAAGCTTTTACAAAAGCATTTTCGAAATCATTTAGTCGAAGCGACCAATTCTTTTCATCGTTCTTTACAACTTGATCCTGCGAATGTAGATGCTCGTTTACAATACGCATATCTCTTACATGATGTAAAAGATGACTCTAAAAAAGCGATTGAAGAATTAGAAAATGTCCTTTCTTTTGAACCTGGAAATTCAGCAGCCTACTTCAAATTGGCCCAAATTTTTTATCAGGTAGATAAACGGAAGAAAGCGAGCAGAGCTTATCATTTATCTTGGCAGTTTGACCCTTCGTTAAAAACAGAAGAAAACGATCGTATTTATCAATATCATAAAAAAGATAAAAAGAAGCGAAAGAAGAAAAAGAAAAATGGATATAAAACTAAACCATTTTCTCAAGAAATTCCTTTTGAAATTGCAGATGTAGAAACTACAGATAACGGAAATATTTTAACCAAAACGGTTTTAATTACTGGAGCAACTTCTGGTATTGGTCGAGCCACTGCAGAGGTTTTTGCACAGCATGGTTACCGTTTAATTTTAACTGGACGCCGCACCACCCGCTTGGAAACCATCAAAACGATTTACGCCAAAAAATACAATGCTCAAATTCAAATTTTACCATTTGATGTTCGTGATCCACTTGCGGTTAAACAGGCGATTGCAGAACTAGGAGAAGAATGGCAGAATGTAGATATCCTGATCAATAATGCTGGACTTGCCAAAGGTTTTAGTGCTATCCATGAAGGCGACCTTGCCGACTGGGAAGCAATGATCAATACCAATATAAAAGGATTGTTATACATGACACGTTGTCTCGCACCGTTGATGGTCAAACGCCGTCAAGGACATATTATCAACGTAAGTTCTAGTGCTGGAAAAGAAGTTTATCCAAATGGAAATGTATACTGTGCTACCAAACATGCAGTAGAAGCCTTGACGAAAGCCATGCGATTAGAATTGCACCAATATAATATTCGAGTTGGACAAGTAAGTCCAGGGCATGTAGAAGAAACAGAATTTGCTTTTGTTCGATTTGAAGACAAAGAGAAGGCGAAGATTTATGAAGATTTTCAACCACTAAGAGCGATCGATGTGGCGGAGAGTATCTACTTTATTGCAACACGGCCTGCTCATGTAAATATTCAGGATATTCATTTATTTGGAACGCAACAGGCAAATAGTATTTTTATTGATCGTTCTGGAAGGGATTGATTTTTTGATGCGTGAATTGTTTGATGTGCGGATTTGTGAATTCGATTTTTTATGGGACCGCCACAACTAGCCTTAGTAAAATGAGGTTCATTCCAAACAATAATATCTAGAATTCATTAACTAAAAATGAGTTAGTCAAATCAAGCAGGTCAATTTGAATAAAATTTTTGTATGGAAATTTGATTTTCTGTAAATCAATTTGTCAATTAGCCACAAATCTTGCGGTGGGTTGTTGCCAATAAGTTTGACCTGAAATGACGACACGAGCAACAGCCACCTTTTTAGATACCGGATCTAGAGGCGTCCAAGGTGCAACAAAATCTAAAGTAGCCTGCCGGTACAACAAGTTATTCTTTAACATCTCCAAACTTAATTTATTATTAGCTCCTCGATTGAGGCAATAGGTTCGTTGGTCATTTTTAAGTTGTATTCTGATATTGCCTAGCTCACCCTCTTCAGTAACCTTAATAATTTTTCCAGTAATGTTGGTTTGATTGTGAACAGCCGTTGCTGGAACCGGGCGCATTGCTAACAGAACGAAACATGCAGCAAAAGTGAGTACTGCAATAAGTAGATTTAACTTAGAAGTCATTGTAAGTTGCTTTTAGGGTTAGGTATTTTGGGATTGTTCTTAAAGGTAAGTAAACAATAACATAAAAGAAAGGTTTTTTGTTCTTTTTATTTTGAATTTCTTCTAGAAATCAAGTTTTTATTTTAACGATCAACATTCAAGCGATTTTTTAACTTGAAAAACTACTAAAACGGGATATATTTCAAAACATATAAATATCTTCAGTACAACAGGACAAAAAAAACTATTAGAAATTTCGTCCTATAGTCAGATAAATATCAAAAAATATCATTCATTCTCTCAAAAAAAAACGCAGAGGCGTTAACCTCTGCGTTTCTGGCGCTATCGCGCTTATACAACAATTAAATGGCTTCTAATTAGTCCACCATCTTCATAAATCGTTCCGTGAATACTTGGTTACCTGCTTGTACACGTACCACGTAGTATCCTTTTTGTAGGTTAGAAATATCAAGGGTTTTCGTATTAAGAGCACCATCGAAGTTAGTCATTAATACGGTACGTCCCATCATATCATAGATTCCAATCTGGTTGTTATCACCTGTTGTTTCAGTTAATTGAACCGTGATTTCAGCGATAGCAGCAGAAGGGTTAATCACCACTTTACCAGTACGCTCGATTTCAACAACTCTAATATCACTATATTCAAAAGCACCGTCAAAATCTACTTGCTTTAAGCGGTAGTAGTTTGCTCCATTAGCTGGAGCTGTGTGGATGTAGCTATATTCTTGCTTTTCTTGAGTGGTTCCATTTCCGATTACTTCGTCAATAGCGCGGAAGTTTACTCCATCTTGGCTGTATTCGATGTCGAAGTGAGAGTTGTTTAGTTCGGTAGCGGTGATCCAAGAGAGGGCTACCTGACTATCGATAGCTTTAGCTGAAAAAGAAATAAGTTCTACAGGTAATAACGTTAAAGCATCTACTTCAAATGAACAAATTACATATCCATCTCCACCTCCATTTACATTAAAACTAAAACCTACTTCTAAAGTGCTAGCTGCTGAAACATCTAATCCAGCAATAGCATAATTAACAGGAGTTCCAGAATTATCACCAGATAAAGGAATATCAAGAATAACTGGTGTTCCACCATCAAGAATATAAAAATATTCGAAAAATTCAGACCCCCCATTTTGGACATCACCGCCTTGGGTTTGGCCAATTGCAGTAATATCCAAGGTTTCTACTCCGCTTACATCAATAGTAGCACTTGTAAATGTTGCAGTACCACCCCAATCTTGAGAAGTTAATTTTCCATCATTTACACTAAACTCATTAGGAGAAGTATCTGAACTTGGAGTTGCTGTATAAGAAAGCACCCAATCATTAGGACCAGCACCACCACCAGTTACACTTGCAGGTGCTGTTGCTGGAGGATTTGCTGTAGTGTGATCAGGAAACCCATCTCCTTCCACAGAAAAATCAGCATTGTATATTATCCCTTGTCCAAAAGAAAGAGGAATATAAACGAAATTAAAAAATAAGAATAATGACAACAGTAAAATCTTTTTCATAATATAATTTTTGATTAAATGTATAATATAGGTTATTTGAAATCAAGAATATTCTCAACCATCTAAAAACAAAAATAGCTTTTTACCTAAAAGCTCTATCTTGGGATAGCTTAAATTAAGATTAAATTTTCACTTGGTAATAGGAAAAAGGCTTTGTTAATTAGGACAATAGAGTAATTAACCAGTCTAAAATTCGATGGGCATGACAAATTTAGTTTTTTTGAATTAAAATAATGTAATAATCCCTAGTTTTTAAAAAATATTTAGAATTTGGCGATAGAAGTTTGTCATAGAATATGAAGATTTACCTGTTCTTTTTACCTTAGGTATAGTACCTCACGTAATTCAATTAATAATCTTTCAATTTCAGTACTATTTGGCTCCACAGGTAATGTACTATTTTTATACGCTATTTCTACTTCTTCCATCTTAACTTCTGCTTTCTTAATCAAATCCTCATATTGCCATTCTCCTTTACGGATAGTAAGTAGTTCTTCCCGATTAGGCCGCTCCACGACCAACTTTCCGTCTCGTAAGATTTCGATGGCCATGTCCAATAACCGAAAAGTATGCATCATATTTTTAGCATCGTAATTCTTTCCTGATTCGATGGTATTTTGATATCGCGCTTCATTTCGTTTTTCCACCCATTCCCAATATTCTTTATAATCTTTGCAATATTTGGTATAGCCATCTTGATTGAAATGGAGGTGGTTGATCGGTGCTTCTTCTTTTGGAATGCTACTTAATAACACGGTAGTCGCATTTTCCTTTTTCATGACTCCGGCATACTTCTTCGTCCCCTCTTCATCATAATACAAACCATAAGTATCTCTAAAATGAGGAATACTGACCAAC
>CALGJS010000126.1 GCA_937927835.1 uncultured Saprospiraceae bacterium
ACGGATTGGTTTAATAAAAACAATAAGGTCTTGACGGGCGGTGCGTATGGTTGCACGATTGGTGTAACAAATATTGAGCAAGCACGAACTTTATATTCCGACGTTCTGGGATATGATCAAGTGATTTACGATGAGAATGGAAATTTTTCTGATTTAGAAATTTTGAATGGGGGTGGTCATAAATTTCGGCGGGTATTGCTCACCCATAGTAAAGAACGTCAAGGTGCTTTTAGCAAATTATTAGGACGTAGTGAAATAGAATTAATTCAAGTAATGGATAGAACGCCTGTAAAGATTTTTGCAGATCGATTTTGGGGAGATATTGGGTTTATCCATTTATGTTTTGATATTAATGGAATGGCCGAATTAGAAGCTTTATGTGCCAGCAAAGGATTTCCTTTTACGGTCAATAGTGGAGACTTTGACATGGGAGAAGCGGCTGGACATTTTGCCTATATCGAAGATCCAGATGGTACCTTAATTGAATTTGTAGAAACGCATAAGGTTCCTATTCTAAAAAAAATAAATTGGTATTTAAATTTAAAAAATCGTGATCCGCTGAAGTCGCTACCTAGTTGGATGATTAAAAGTATGGGATTCGGAAAAGTGAAAGATTAGTCAATTGATGGATTTTTTGATATGCGGATTTTAATATAAAAATTGTATGATGAAAAGTAAGTCAAATTTCTGGGAATGGTTAGGTGCTGGAATTCTCGCATTCGGATTAATTATTAGGATCATTAACGACTTAATAGAACATGAAAATGGGTTTATTCCTTATCTTCATAGTCATAACCAATTATTTTATTGGGGTGGCATTACAATTTTTGCATTAGGTTATTTGTTTAATCCTAAAAGAAAAAAAACGAATAAAGCCAAGTAATTTAAGCACTTCTTCCTTTCTTAATTACGCTTTCAATATTGTCCCTCTCGCGGCTTTTATTCTAAAAAACGCTTTCATTCAAAACAAATTAACTTGATTTATTATTTAATAACTCGATTACCTTGTAATCCTACTAACGCTATTTTCTTAATAAAAAATTAAAATGAAAAAATACATACTTCCATTCCTATTGCTTTCCATATTATGCTCTTGTAAACCAAAAGAGGCGATGACCAACGCTTCTTCAATGGCTTCAAAAAAAGAACTAACCAAAGCAGATAAAATTTTGCAAAAAGCTTTTAATGCGCATGGTGGTAAAAAATACGACAAGGCACATTATGAATTCGTTTTTAGAAAAAAGAAATATACTTTTCAGAATGATGGTCCGAATTACAAATATACTGTCAGCTATGAACGAGATGGTAAAACCAATTTCAATCAATTAGACAATAATGGATTGATCAGAAAAGTGGATGGAAAGCAGGTGGAAATTTCAGAAAAAGAATATGCCAGTCATTATGGTGCGTTAAACTCCGTCATCTATTTTGCTACGCTACCTCATAAACTTTATGACCCTGCGGTCATGACCTCTTATCAGGGAGCAACCACTATTAAAGGAAAAAAATATGAAGTGATTGAGATTACTTTTAAAAAAGAAGGTGGTGGACAAGATCACGATGATGAATATTATTATTGGATTAATAAAGCAACAAATCAGATTGATTATCTGGCTTATAATTATCTAGTAAATAACGGTGGTGTTCGATTTAGAACTGCTTATAATCAAAGAACCGTCGACGGTATTTTATTTCAAGATTATGTAAATTACAAAGCCGACGTTGGTACTCCTCTGGCAGATTTACCAGGACTTTTTGAAAAGGATGGATTGAAAAAACTTTCTGTTATAGAAACGGAATCGGTGGTTAATCTAAAATAAAAAAATGTATTAAAGACGGTTGGGGCGTATTACAATACACCCTAACAACCATAGTTCGTCGTTAAAGACGCAACAAATTTTAAAACTACGATTAGTATTTGTCATCTTTTTAGATTATTTTAGTAAAGGAACGTTGAATAATAATCATGCAGATATGAAAAGTGGCGCTAAATCAATACCGGAAGAATTTATTTACGAGATCGTAAATGATAAGCCTGTTTATTATAACGGGTATAGAAATTTCCTAAAAGGAAAAAATAATGAAAAACCTATGGGAAGTAGTTTCTTGCAATCAATGATCATCACAAATCTGGTTATACAATTATACAGTATGATTGGAAAAAAATTCTATATACTCACCAACGAACTAGGAATACAATTCTCAAAAGGTAATTTCAGAGCAGCAGATATAGCAATATATGATAAATCACAAATTGACATTAAAAAAGCTTCTAATAAATATATTGATATTCCTCCCAAGATCGTCATCGAAATAGATACTAAAGCAGACATTAAGGACATCAAGGATACGTTTAAATACTATAATGAAAAAACGGATCAATTAATAAATTTCGGAGTAGAAAAAGTTATCTGGATATTCACCGACTCTCAAAAAGTTCTGGTAGCGGATAAAAGTAAAGAATGGAAATTAAACGATTGGTCAAAAGACATTACCATCATAGAAGGGGTCAAAATTAATATTATTGAATTAATTGACGCAATATAAACCCCTACTCGGGGCACCTAATTAACAATATATAGTTATTTTGCTTCGTATTGCGTGACCAATAAACCAATCAACTGATTAACATCTAAATATATAACAGGCAACAACCTACATGCAAAATTTAAATTATTTAGACACCGTTAAATGGATATTCCCCCTACTCTTCCAACGCCTTAATAATCGCCTCGTCTACCTTTAATTTCTTCGCCAGTTCCAGCGGAGTTTGACCAGCCTTGTTCGCCAACTTACGTTCTACTCCTTCAGATAATAAGCCAATTACCCAAGCTAATTTATCGTGACGAATCGCCCATTCTAGGGGTGTTTTATCGTCTACAATTTTATTTAGATCTACTTTATTTTTCACTAAAACAGGTAAGATTCCGATACTTGCTTTTTCGATGGCACGACTAATTGGAGAAGGCAAACCTTTACCACCAAAGAAAGGATCCGCACCAGCCGCTAACAAAAGATTCAACATTTTAGCATCCTTATAGGCGAAATATTGTAAACTCATCATTTGCTCTGGATTATTTAAAACCTCGGCCACTTCGTGCTCATTCTTTTCCAAAATAAGTTTAACCAGCTTGTATGCTTTCTTCTTAACCGCCATGCTCAACGGGCTATGCTCCGTACCTGCTACGGGGTGAATCATATCCGCATCTTTTTCAATCAAGTAGCCAATAATCTGTGAATCTTCTTCTCGAATTGCTTCAAGCAAAGGAGTCGTTTTCAACTCCGGATGAACGGCATTAAGATCGATCATTTTTTCTAAAAATATTCTTGCAGCCTTTGTATCCTTTTGGCGAATGGAGCGAACAAAAGCCGTAAAATAATCGTCTTTTTCGTCTTTATAATTTCGGTAGGCATCGCGTTCTGCGGTAGCTTTAGCTTGTGCAGCTGCGGCTGCTTTTCTGCGAGCCTCGGCTGCTTCCGCTTCTTGCTCCTCGGCTTCTCTTTGAGCACGAGCCACCTTTGCTCTTTTTTTAAGTTCTTCGTGTCTAGCTTTATCTCGTTCCACCTGATTTGCTCGACGATTTTTACGTTGTGCTTCCATCAGCGCCATAAATTTTACGAGTCCAGCTTCGCTGGCTGTTTCCATGGGAGTTTTTCCATCGGAGCCTGCCAAGTTAGGATCTGCTCCAGCTTCAATCAGCATTTTAGCAATCGTAGCACTTTCCCAAAAAATCGCTTTTTGTAAAGGCGTTTGTCCATCTCTCCCTGGTAAATTCGGATTGGCTCCAGCACTTAGGATTAATTCGACAACTTCTGCACTATTACTATCTACCGCCATGGTCAAAGCTCGACGCTTCAAGACATCTGCCGTATCTGGATCAATTCCAGCAGCCAATGCTCGATCTACGTCATCTTTATTATTCTTATCCACTGCCCGAATCAAATCAGTAACGTCCATGGTAAAGCGATCTCGTAACGACCGAGCACCTTTACCTAACTTATTTCCAAATCTTTCGAATAAATCGTCTTTTGCCATTTTTAATTCTTGTTTGAGTAGGACTTGTTTAAAGCTTATGAGTGTGTGCCAAATTGGGGGACTGTAGATTCTTTTTTGCTGGTTAGCCAGTTAGCTATTTGCTAGTTGGCTTCCCTCAAACGTAAAAATACGTAAGAAGAGCGCTAACTGGCCAACTAGCGAACAGGCAAGTACCCTAAATTTGTCACGCACTTAAAGCTTATATTAGATTAACAAAAATAATCAATTACCAGTTCATTATGGTAATCAGCTAT
>CALGJS010000127.1 GCA_937927835.1 uncultured Saprospiraceae bacterium
TAATCCTAGAATTATTAAGCTGGCAAATGTAATGTTTGAATTTTTCATTTTGATTTTATTTTTTGTGGTTTAAATTAAATTTCACTAAATTTTAATTTCTCTCTATGTCTTTGAAGACACATAAACAATGTAGTGATAATAAATTAAAAAACAAAAAAGGTTTCTTATTATTTTACAACTGTCTTGTTTTTTTAAGTATTCATTATGTTGTTCTGTGATAAGCATTACCGTACTTTTCTTAATCATTGATTACACCTTCTGCTTCATTACATCTTCCCCCTTAATCGCCGCCGCCATCAAATCCGGAAACTTCTCCGGTGAGCAAGCAAAGGTTGGTATTTGTAAAGCGGCAAAACTTTCGGCCATGGATCGATCATAGACTGGTTTGCCTTGATCGCTTAAGGCGAGTAGTGTGATAAACTGTGTCCCAGATCGCTTAATACTGGCTGCAGTTTTTAATAACTCCCCTTTATTCCCACCTTCAAAAAGATCACTGACCAAGACCAAAATAGTATCTGCGGGTCGCTCAATCATCGGTTGTACAAATTGCAACGCCTGACAGATATCTGTGCCCCCGCCCAATTGGGTGCCAAAGAGAACAGAAACTGGATCGGCCAGCTCTGGCGTCAAATCTACTACTGCCGTATCAAATACGACCAAATGCGTTTTTAACGATTTCAGCGAAGCCATCACCGCCGCCAAGATACTGGCATAAACAACCGAACTAGCCATCGACCCACTTTGATCTACCAATAAGATTACTTTTTTTAACGCTTGTCCACGACGACCATATCCAATCAAATTTTCAGGAATAATCGTTTTAAGGTCTTGCTGATAATGCTTCATATTAATACGAATGGTTTTATTCCAATCGATCTCTTTAAGCGTCGGTCTGCGATTGCGTTTAGCACGATGGATACTTCCTGTGATCGCTTCTCGCATCGGATTTTTTAGTTGTTTTTCAATTTGTTTGACCAGTTTTCCAACGACCATCCGAGCGGTATCTTTGGTGCGTGCAGGAATTATTTTCTTTAAGGTTAGTAAGGTGGCTACCAGATGAATATCTGGCTCAATGGTTTTGAGTAATTCTGGCTCTGTTAGAATTTGATGGAGACCCAGTCTATCCAATGCATCGTTTTGCATCACTTGGACGACTTTATCTGGAAAATATTTGCGAATATCTCCCAACCAACGATTGACATTAGGGGAAGAACTTCCAAGATTACCTTCTTGATCTGAGTCGTAGAGCGCATCCAACACGTCATCCATCCCTTGCATTTCTTCGGATAAGTCAGCTCCGGTTCCTTCTTCCGCTCTTTTACCTAGGATTAGCCGCCATTTCTTGATTCTTTCTTCCATTGTCCTAAATATAGCAACTTCCTAGTTTAAAACTCCTTATTGTTTGCGTATCTTGCAGGTTTTTGATAAAATTATTATTAGTTTTTATCTACAATGGTACGGTAATTTTTAATTCGGAGATGAGTGCATTATAGATTTGGCTAGTTAGCCTGTTTGCTGGTTAGCTAGTTGGACTTCTTCCTTCTTAAAATACGTTAAAAGGGAGCTAACCAGCCAACAGGCAAAAAATGTTTACCAATTAATGAAAGGTATTGATTTTTAAAAAGTCACCGTACTATTAAATTAACTACTTAATCTAATTAAATCAGTCATTCAGTTGAAGCAGGAATTGCAGGAAGAATTTACGGATGAGCAACAGGACGTGCTCAAGTCTATTCGGATGTCAAGGATTATCTTTCCGATTCTTCTTGGCTTAGGAGTAGTGGGTTATCTGATGTGGAAGCAGTATGATCCGGAGGAATTTTCTCAGATTAATTGGAATACTCACACGACTTTCTGGATTTTATTTTCTGTTTTTTTGTTGGTTCTGCGACATTTAGCATATGCGCTTCGATTGCGGATTCTTTCAGATGGTCAGTTTAGTTGGACAAAATGTATTGAGCTAATTTTTATTTGGGAATTTAGTTCTGCCGTTTCGCCTACTAGTGTGGGTGGTTCCGCGGTAGCACTTTTTGTACTTTCTCAAGAAAAATTATCGACTGCCAAAACGGCTACCATCGTGGTCTATTCTGGGGTTATGGACACTATCTTTTTTATTGGTACGCTACCGATACTCTTATTGATTTTTGGTACTGAAATGATTCGACCAAAGATTGATGGAGTCGTTTCTTTTGATGCTTGGGGATATACTTTTATTGGCGCCTATATTTTTATGGCCATTTATGGATTTACGTTCTTTTACGGATTATTTATTAATCCCAATACTATCAAAAAAATATTGATGGGAATTACGAATAATCGCTTTTTTAAAAAATGGCAAAAAGGCGCCGAAGATCTCGGTCAAGATATGGTCATCGCTTCTCAAGAATTACAGCGTAAGAAATGGAGTTTTCATCTCAGTGTTTTCTTTAGTACCGCAACCGCTTGGTCTTGCCGATTTCTTTTATTGAATTGTCTGATCATCGCTTTGTCTACCGACATAGTTCCGTTGACTTTCTTTTCACAATTAGGACTATATGCACGTCTAGAAACGATGTTTGTGATTATGGCTTTTAGTCCAACACCAGGTGGTGCTGGATTTGCTGAATTGGTATTTTTTGGATTTACAAGTGACTATGTTAGTCAAAAGGGAATTGCATTGTTTATTGCTGGTATCTGGCGGTTGATGACCTACTACGCCTACTTATTGATTGGCGCCATTATCATTCCTAATTGGATAAGAAAAATATTAAACAATAGAAAGCGACGAAAGAAAACAAATAAAGGAATTATAAAGTAATCATTATCATGAAAAAATTAATCTTTCCAGGAATTATTATACTCTTCCTCCTTGGATATTTTGTAGGCAAACCACTTTATATGCAGCCCTCCTATCAGCGAGGGGAAACAGCTCCGGCTATTACTGGAACTACCTTAAATGGCGAAAAATTTTCTCTATCTGACCTAAAAGGAAAATTTGTCTTAATTGATTTTTGGGGAAGCTGGTGTGGTCCCTGTCGTCGAGAAAACCCAGAACTGGTTGCTTTTTATAAAAAATTTAAGAATAACGACCGCATAGATTTCGAAGTAGTGAGTGTTGGGATAGAAACAAACGAAGGTCGGTGGAAAAGAGCGATTATAAAGGATGGATTAATTTGGCCTTATCATATTTTAGATCAAGCAAAAAGCTTGCGGTTTTTTGATTCTCCGATTGCAAAAGAATATGGTATAAAAGAAGTGCCATCCAAACTTTTACTCAATCCGATAGGGGAAATTATAGGAGTAAATCTGCCATTTGCGGAAATGGAAGAAATATTGACAGGGGAAAACAGCAAAAACTGACAGATTGACCCCAAAAAATGGCATGGCAAAAAAATTGATATAGGTAAACCTAACCGTTACACAAACTAAACTTTAATGCTTAAGAAAATAAAAGACATCATGAATAAGAAGCATCAAGATCCGGAGCTGGACGAAACCCTAGAGGACGCACTAGAAGAGAATACAGCCGAGGAAATCGCGGATGAAACTCCAAAAGGAACAAAAATAGAGGTTGAATTAGAAGAGAAAAAACAGGAATTAGGAGAACTCAAAGACAAATATCTACGTCTACAAGCCGAGTTTGATAACTTCCGTAAACGTAGCATGAAGGAAAAACTAGAATTCATGGTTACTGCTGCGCAAGATACAATGACTGTTTTGCTTCCTGTACTCGATGATTTTGATCGAGCTAAAAAGAATGCAGAAGACGAAAATAGCGCTGAACCATTTAGTGAAGGTGTTATGTTGGTCTACGACAAACTTCATAAAAACTTAGCACAGAAAGGTCTAAAAGCAATGGAATCTACTGGAGAGGAATTTGATCCGGAATTGCATGAAGCAATTACTGAAATTCCTGCACCAAACGAAGAGATGAAAGGCAAAGTGATGGATACGGTAGAAAAAGGCTATTTCTTAAAAGACAAAATTATCAGACACGCAAAAGTGGTGGTAGGTAAATAACGAAACATACTTAATATAAGTCAAGGGTACTCGATGGATCAGAGGATGTGTTCATTTGGCGGTATTTATCAAATTTATTTTAAATTAAAAATACTATTTATAAATAAATGTTAATCAGTTGATTGGTTAATTGGTGGATCGCTCAAACATTAGGTAATGCTAATATTAAGAGAGAAACCATAGACGGTTACGTTAGCATTGCATAGCACGTGACTAATCCACCAATTAACTAATTAACAATTTAGTGCCGGAGGCACTAGCGGGTATAACAAAAAACATTATGGCAAAAAGAGATTTTTATGAAATTCTCGGGGTTCCTAAAACCGCCAACGAGAAGGAAATCAAAAAGGCTTACCGAAAGGTAGCAATGAAATATCATCCGGATAAAAATCCAGATAATAAAGAAGCTGAATCTAAATTCAAGGAAGCAGCAGAAGCTTATGAGATTCTTAGTGATGCAGATAAAAAAGCACGTTACGATCGTTTTGGACATGCCGGAGTAGGTGGAAATGCTGGAGGTCGTGGAGGCTTTGGAGGAGGTGGTATGACTATGGAAGATATCTTCTCTCAATTTGGAGATGTATTTGGAGAAGGTGGTGGAAGTCCTTTTGAATCGTTCTTTGGAGGCCGGGGTGGAAGTACCCGTCGTAGCAAAGGACAGAGAGGTAGTAATCTACGCATCAAAGTAAAATTGACCCTTGAGGAAATTTCCAATGGCGTTACCAAGAAAATCAAGGTTAAGAAGCAAATAAACTGTAAGACCTGTAATGGTTCTGGAGCCAAAGACAGTAACTCAGTTACCACTTGTAGCACTTGCCGAGGTTCTGGTTATGTACGTCAGGTAAAGAGTACGTTCTTAGGACAAATGCAGACAACAACTGCTTGTCCAACTTGTAGCGGATCAGGAAATATGATTACGGCTAAATGTAAAACATGTAGCGGTGACGGCCGCACACAGGGAGACGATACGATAGAAATCGAAATCCCAGCTGGAGTAGCAGAAGGAATGCAGCTCTCTATGCGTGGAAAAGGAAACGCAGGTGCCAATGGTGGACCAGATGGAGATCTCCTCGTTATTATCGAAGAAAAGCCACATGAGGAATTGCAAAGAGATGGAATGAATATCATCTATGAACTTTATCTGAATTTTGCCGATGCAGCTTTAGGTACTTCCGTAGAAGTCCCAACGATTGATGGTCGAGTGAAAATTAAAGTTCCAGCAGGTACTCAATCTGGAAAGATGTTCCGACTCAAAGGTAAAGGACTTCCATCAGTACAACAATATGGTGTTGGTGATCAATTGATTAATACCAATATCTGGACGCCTAAAAAACTCAGCGACAACGATCGCTCTTTGCTAGAAAAAATGCGCACGATGCCCAATTTTGACCCGAAGCCAGGAAAATCGGAAAAAGGTTTTTTTGAAAGAATGAAAGATTATTTTGGTTAAAAATATCAAATAAAATAAAATGGATCAATTGTAGTTTTACAGTTGATCCATCTTTTTTTAATCACCTTTTTTAAATCCAATCCCCTTGAGAAAAAACATTGCTTTCCTTATTCCAATTCTCTTCACTATCCTATCTTT
>CALGJS010000128.1 GCA_937927835.1 uncultured Saprospiraceae bacterium
CTGCCTGTGAAGGTGAAGTAATTAGCTTAGATGTAAATGCTTACACTGGAACCAATGTAACCTATACCTGGACAACGCCTGGTGGCACAACTACGAATATCACCGGATTAAATACCAACGAAATTGTGATTACGCCAGTAAACGATGCAACGCATAGTGGAACGTATATGGTGACCATTGAAGTAGATGGTTGTGTACTAGAAAGTCAGACGATCGAAGTAGATGTATTTGATACACCGACAGCTGCACCAGTAGCGACTGCGAGTACAATCTGCGAAAATGGAGATTTAGCCTTAATGGCAAATGCAACTGGACAAGGTATTTTATCTTACCAGTGGACGGGTCCAAACGGCTTTAGTTCTAGTTTAGAAAATCCAAATATTGTCAATGCAACACCTGCTAATAATGGTCAGTATATCTTGACGGTTACTAGCGGAACAGGGTGTATAACTACGGAAAGTATTACAGTTAGTAATATTCTAGAAACACCGGAACCACCAACTATTGCTACGGCTAATATTTGTGATGGTGAAAATATCGTTTTAACTACCAGTGCAAATGGCAGTTTATTCGAATGGATTGGACCACTTGGTTCTTCTGCTGGGACACTTGCGTTGCCTGGGTTAACGACCACGACTGGTTCAACAAGTCTACCGATTAGTAGTGATTCTTACTTGCCAGGAGACTGGAGTGTTAGAGTCACCGATGCGAATGGTTGTACAAGTATCTCAGATGCAGTAGCATTGACAATCAACGAAGTACCAGTTGCACAAGCATTTAATACCGGGGCGATCTGTGAAGGAGATGCGACGGAGCTATCAGCAACCTTTGTAAGTGGTGCAAGCTACGAATGGAGAATTGTTGGTAGTCCAACGATTATTTCTACACTACAAAATCCAATTATAACGGATGTAGTAGGAACAACGACCTACGAATTAACAGTGATCAATAACGGTTGTATTTCTAATCCGGTAGCAACGACTACAGTTACTGTAGAAGAAACACCAGCTACCGCACCATCGGCTACTTATAGTCTGAATGGAGATTGTTCTCCATCTGATTTGGAATTATTTGCGAATGTAAGTGTTGGGAATATTACCAGCTACGAATGGATTGGACCAAATGGATATACAGCGAATGTTGAAAATCCATTGATAGAAAATGCAGATGAAACCAGTAATGGATCTTATACACTGACAGTAACTACAGATGGTGGTTGTACAATAAGTGAAAGTATCCAAGTAGTTGGAATTGTAGATCAACAAGCACAGCCGATCATTACGAGTAGTGGTCCTGCGTGTGGAGGAGAAACGATTGTTTTAAGTGTGCCTGCATATGCTGGAGCCAACGTAGATTATGTTTGGGACTTACCGAGCAGTGTAAATGTAACGGGAGCGAATAGCAATCAGATTATTATTACACCAGCGGATGAAACGATCCACGAAGGAACGTATCAAGTGACGGTAACGGTAGACGGATGTATCCTTACTTCAGATATTTATACGATAGATGTTTTTGCAACACCATCTGCTGCACCAACGGCTACGTTAGGTAGAATTTGTGAAGGAGAAGCATTGACCTTAACCGCTAATGCCTTGAATACAACGGATTATTATTGGACAGGACCAAACGGATTTACGGCTACGGCTGAGAATCCAGTGTTGAGTAATTTAAATATAAATAATAATGGTACTTACACATTAGTCGCAACTAGTGAAAGTGGTTGTACGACCACTGAAAGTATTGTGATAAGTAACATTGTACCAACGCCAGTAATGCCGACAATCTCAGTAGACGGTCAGGTATGTGAAGATGAGATTATTACACTTTCTGTTCAAGAACAATATACTGGTACAGATGTGGAATATGTATGGACGAATGGTGCTGGAGTTGAGATTGGGAATACGGCAGTTGTAGATATTGATCCGCTAAATGGTGATGCAATTTCTCCGTATCGAGTAATGATTACGGTAGACGGATGTACTTCTCCTTTAAGTGTAGCCGCAGCAGTAGAAGTAGGACAATTGCCAGTAGCGAATGCTAATAATAGTGGATTTATTTGTGAAGGTGAAGATGGTCAGTTAATCGCTGGAACAGTAGCCGGCGCAAGTTACGAATGGCGAGTAGCAGGATCGAATACAGTTATCTCTACCGATCAGACACCAACGATATTCAACTTAAATACGACAACTAGTTATGAACTCACAGTGATTTCTGCAACAGGTTGTATTTCTAACCCAGTAGCAACGACCACCATCACGGTGAACGAAGCTCCAGAAATTAACCCTTCTGATAGTTATACCGTAAACACGGATTGTTCTCCAGCAGATCTAACCTTGTTTGCCAATACGAATATTGGATCAGGCAACATTGTGAATTATGCATGGAGTGGACCAAACGGTTATACTGCCAGCGTAGAAAATCCGACAATTGAAAATGCGACGGAAGCTAATAATGGTTCTTACCAATTAATAGTTACAGACGAGTTTGGTTGTACGACTACCGGAAGTGTGGAAGTAAGTGGAATAGCGAATAGCATTGCGCAACCATTACTAACGAGTACAGGCCCAGCTTGTACGGGAGAACAAATTAGTTTGAGCGTCCCAGCATACACAGGTTCTAATGTAACCTATACTTGGGATTTACCAAGCAATATTGATGTAAGTGGTATCAATGGAAATGAAATCGTTATTTCTCCAGTTGATCCAGCTATCCACGATGGAACTTATCAAGTAACTGTTACAGTTGATGGATGTATTATCAGTTCAGATATTTATGAATTGACATCATTCGAACAACCAACGATTACACCAGAAGCAACGACAGAAGCAACTTGTGAATCAGGAACGATCAACTTACTAGCGAATGCTACGAACGTAACGACCTACGAATGGAACGGACCGAATAACTTTAGTTCAAATGCGGAGAATCCAATTTTGACGAATGTTACGGTAGCCAATAATGGAACCTATACTTTGACGGCGACGAGCGTTAGCGGTTGTATGGTAACGGCGAGCATTAATGTAGAAGTAATTGGCTCACAACCAATACGTCCTGCGATTCTAACTGCTGGGGAAGTTTGTGAAGATGAAGACATCGTTCTAAATATCCAACAAGTTTATGCTGGATCTAGTATCAGTTATACTTGGTATAACGGAACAGGAGCGGTGATTGGAAATACAGTTAGTCTCACGATTCCGGCAAATAGTGTGAATGCAATTTCGCCTTATTATGTCGAAGTAACCGTAGATGGTTGTACGACCCCAATTTCTGAAACGGTCACCGTAATTGTAAATGAATTACCAGTTGCTACGGCGACGAATAATGGTCCACTTTGTAGTGGCGATATTATTCAATTGACCGCTGGACTAGTTAATGGTGGAACCTATTATTGGTATGATGGTAATCCGCAATCAGCGCCTCCGGGTACCTTGATGTCTACGAATCAAAATCCATTTATTGGAAACTTAGAGCCAGGTATCCATGACTTCTATTTGATAGTTGAAAATGAAAATGGTTGTAGTTCAGAAACCTTTGCAGTAACGCAAGTAGAGATATTTGCCGAGCCGATTATCTCCGCAGTAAGTGGAGCGGGTACTTATTGTCAAGGAACCACAGTAACGCTAAGTGCGATAAATACGGTACCAACTACTGGAACGATGAGTTACACTTGGACTGGCCCGAACGGATTTAGCTACACTGGAACGAGTGCAGCAGATGGACCATTTGATTTGATTTTACCGAATATCAGTCCAGACTATGAAGGTAGTTATACCTTGACACTAACCACCGAAGATGGTTGTATGACCACGACGGCACAGTCAGTGAATATTGACCTTGATGCCACACCAGAAACACCGGCTCTAATTGCCAACACAGACCTTGTTTGTGAAGGAGAAATTATCGAGCTGACAAGTACCGCTTATACTGGAACCCCTGTAGTTTATACATGGACTTATACAGATAGTGATGGTACGGTAACGAACTTAGGAGATACAGATAATCCAAGCTTCTTTATCACAGATGTAGACGGAACGAATACCGGTATCTACTCTGTGGAAGTAACGGTAGACGGTTGTAGTTCACAACCATCGAATGGAGAATTGATAACGGTGTTTAGCAACGTAGCGCCACCGATTACTTCCAACCCAACTAGTGCGATGGCACCGGCTTGTGTAGGAGACAATATAGACTTAAGTGTTCCATTGATAACAGGAGCTACTTACGAATGGTTTGGCCCAAATGGTTTTAACTCTACGTTACCAAATCCAGTAATTATTAATATTGATGAAAACGGATCAGGTGAATACTTTGTAGTGGTTGAATTGAATGGATGTGCGACGGTTGTTTCTGAGACAACGACGGTATATGTTCAAGAAAGACCAGCCTCTCCAACCATTGTGAACAACGGACCATGGTGTGAAGGTAGTGATCTTACTTTAAGTGTAAGTAGTCAACTTAATATTCCTCCAGGAATGACGGTAAGCTTTGATTGGTATAATTCAGCAACGAATGCGTTGGTTGGAACGACAACAGATCCGACATTAACGATTACAGATGTAGATGCCACCTACACAGGAAACTACTACGTAATCTTTACGCTAGGTCAGTGTAGTGCATTGCCTTCTGAGGTGACGATTGTCCAAATTGATGCAATACCAAATAATGCAGCTGATGCAGGACAAGACATCGAATTATGTGCAAGCGAAACAGTGATGTTAGATGCAGAAGCGCCAACAAGTGGAAGTGGAGTGTGGACTTCTACAACGGGAGCAACGATTGCCAATCCAGGACTTGCGAACGCAGAAGCAAGCGATCTGATAGAAGGAGAGAATATCTTTATCTGGACGTTGTCCCAAGGTGAATGTAGAGATTACGATGTGGATACGATGACGGTAACGGTCAATCTAGCGCCAGTGGATATTGCCTTTGCAGGTAATGATATTGATCAATGTGGTGGTAGTACAGAACTAAGCCTGACCGCAGCGATACCTACCGAAGCTACTGGAATCTGGACACAGTCTCCAGGACAAGCGGCCTTAGGAGTTGTGATTGAAGAACCGAACGATCCAAATACAGAAATCACGGGAATGGTATTCGGAAATCAGTACTTATTTACTTGGACCTTGTCATTGGGAACTTGTGAGAATTATTCACAGGATGAGATCATGGTAAGTGTAAATGAGTCACCTGAATTAAATGCATTTGTATTCGAAAATACGGTCTACAGTTGTGGAGGCGAAACCTTGAATCTATCTGCCTTAGAACCATCGACCGGATTCGGAAAATGGACGAGTACTTCTACGGCAAGAATCATTGATCCATTTGAATCAGAAACGATTGTAGATGATTTACCGATGGGCCGCAGCGTATTTGTTTGGTCGCTGAGTGCAGGAGATTGTGAAGATTATGCACAAGATAGCGTGGTGATTTATCGAGAAGATGAGATTGTAACGCAAGGAGAAAATTACGAATTAGCGTTTGGAGATACGTTGCGAAATATGAATATAATGCTGAACGATTTTGTAGGCAACGTTGAAGAGTGGGAATTAACCTTACTGACGGAGCCAAGAAATGGAACGTTAGTTGGAGATTTTGAAAATGGACTGTTTGAATATCAGCCGGATGCGGCCTTCTTTGGAGAAGACAGGTTTGAATATCAGGTATGTAATGTGAATTGTCCAGACGAATGTAGCACGGCGGTAGTTAACATCAAAGTGAATGGTCGTGATCAAACTGGCGAGTGCTGGGTACCAAATATCATGACTCCAAATGGAGATGGAGATAACGATGCTTTTGTAGTTCCATGTTTGGATGCACATCCTGATAATGAAGTTCGAGTATACAATCGTTGGGGAGATTTAGTTTACCGTAAGAACGGTTACGAAAATGATTGGGAAGGAACGTACAATGGTGCATTACTACCATCGGGAACGTACTTCTATATCATCCGTCTGTCACCGGAAGATGCCCAAGAGACACAAGGATACTTTACGATATTTAGATAATTAATGATAGCCAGTTGGCTTCCTTAAAACGTGTTTTACGATAGAAGGAAGCTAACTAGCCAACTAGCTAACAGGCCAACCAGCCAAAAAATAATAATATGAAATATTTAATAATAACAATTCTCGCTTTACTGAGTGTTAGTAGTATGTTTGGTCAAGGAGATCCGCATTACTCGATGTATATGTTTAACAAGCTGGCGATTAATCCAGCGTATGCGGGTAGTCGAGATGCACTGACTTTGACAGGACATTACCGAAACCAATGGGAAGGGATAGATGGAGCGCCAAAGACGTTTACGTTTGCAGGCCATGCTCCTTTTTTCAAAAACAAAGTAGGAGTTGGATTATCCGTTATTTCAGATAAAATCGGAATGGTAAATACGACTTATATTGATATGTCTTATGCCTACCGAATCAGAATTAATGATGAATCGACATTAGCCATCGGGCTACAGGGTCAGTTAGACTTTGGTCGAATTGATTGGTCAAAAGCGGACCCATTAGACAATGGAGATAATCGTTTTTCGACGATAGGCAGCGAGACTAGACTAAATCCTAATTTTGGATTGGGCGCATACTATCAACATGAAAAATACTATGTGGGTATCTCCGTACCACGAGTTTTGAAAACATCTATTTATGATAAAGACGAAAGCTCGTCAGTTTTGAGTATCAATTCATTACGATCCTATTATTTGATGGGTGGACTGGTTACCAGAGTATCAGAAAACGTCAAGTTTCAACCAGGAGCATTGGTAAGTTTTAATCCGAACTCTCCGTTTGAATTAGACCTAAATGCAAGTTTTGTTTTTATGGATGCACTATGGGTTGGAGCTTCTTACCGATTAGGAGATTCCTTTGATTTTATTGTACAATATCAGTTTAACCAGCAAATCAAAGCGGCGGTTGCAGCGGATTTAACATTGAGTGAATTAAATAACTATTCGCCAGGAAGTTTTGAGTTGATGATAGAATATACACTCAAGTCGGACGGGGCGAGATATAATAATATTAGATATTTCTAGCGTGCGTGACAAGCTGTCGGGCAGCATATTTTTTTGCTGGTTAGCCTGTTGGCCATTAGCTGATTGGCTTCCCTCAAACGTAAAAATGCGTAAACAAAATACTAGAATACAGGCAACCTGAATTTGTCACGTATGATATTCATAAAAAAAAAGTCATTATCGCCGATCCGTGTGGACCAGCGATGTGGAGTAGTGGCCTGAAAGGCCAGCCCGAAGGGCCGAGCGAAAAGCGAGCTGCGAAACGTAGCGGCCGCAGGCGGTCCCATAAAAAAAAGAAACGTTGAAAAAGAATCAACAGATCAACAAATTAACAATTATGATGCGTAAGAAAAAAAATTGGTTAGTAGCACTTTTATGCGTGTTAACTATTGGATTACAAAGTCAGACGATGGCGGATATTCGCGAAGCGGTCAAGGACACTGCACGGATCGAACGGGGTTCCGTTGGTAAAGGTGGTCTGTCTTCAAAAGACCGAAAAAAGGCAGATAAAAAGTACGAAGATCTGGGTTATAAAACCTCGGTGGATTTGTATCAAAATTTGTCCAGAAAAGAGAAAAAAGACGTTGGAGTTCTGCGTCGGATGGCGAATAGTTATCGCTTAAACGACGAGCCAGAAAACGCTACGTACTGGTACTCAAAGTTTATTAGTGAGACGAAAGAAGCAGAAGACTTACTTAATTATGCAAAAGTATTACAGGCAACAGGTGCTTGTGAAGATGCGGTACGTTGGTATAAAAAATATACAGATCGAGGCAATAAACGCCAAAAGGAAAATCGTGATTTTATCAATAGTTGTGCAGAAGAAAAAGTGTTTAATGAAAATGCGCATGTAAAAATTACGAACGTTAAAAAATTGAATACCAGTCACTTAGACTTCAGTCCGATACCTTACAAAGATGGTGTAGTGTTTACGTCGACGCGCGGAATCTCCCGGATGAATAATCGGAAAGACGTCTGGACGAAGGATAATTTTTCTGATTTATTTTATGCGAAGAAAAAAGAAGATGGTAGTTTAGAAGATCCGATTCCCTTGTTTGGCTCGATCAACGGCAACTACCACGATGGAACGGCGACGTTTAACCGTCCCGGAAATATGATGTTTTTCACCCGAAATAATAATAAAGGAAAGAGCAAAAAAGGCCTGATTGATTTAAAAATATATTCTGCGACAAAAGATGTAGACGGCTATTGGGCCAATATGGAAGAGTTGGAGTTTAATAGCGATGAGTTTACGACTTGTCATCCTGCATTATCACCAGATGGAAGAAGATTATATTTTGCGTCGAATCGTCCGGGTGGATATGGAGGACTAGATATTTATGTAGTAGAATCGATGTTGGGTGGTTGGAGTACGCCCCAAAATTTAGGACCAACGGTGAATAGTTCAGACAATGAAATTTTCCCATTTATGTCAGAAGATGAGACGTTATATTATTCCTCCAAAGGTCACAAAGGACTGGGAGGCTTGGATATATTTATGGCACAAAAAGCAAATATGGATGATGAAGGCAGTTGGTCAGTACGAGAGAATATGGGCGAGAAATTCAATACCAAAAAAGATGATTTTGGATTTTGGATCAACGAGGATAAGACGAGAGGCTACTTAAGTTCAAGTCGCCACGATGGATCTGGAAAAGATGATATTTATGAATGGACGGCAGATAATGACCTGCTAGCGATGGGCGGAATGCCCTACGAGATGTGCGTGTTTGAAGAAGGAAACAGCCGTCGGATCGACAAGGCCAAAGTAACGATCACCGAAGTATCAGAAACGTCTAACGAGAATAATTTAAGTGATGGAAATTTAATGTTGGCGTTAAAACCAATTGAAGAAAATTCACAGGAATATGTATTAAGCGTGATTGGAAATCGTAAGAATGAAAAAGAAATGATCACAGATTTTTATACCAATGAAGAAGGTGAATTAACCCATCGTATCAAGCCTGGGAAGATGTATAAAATCAAATCTATCAAAAAAGGGTATGAAGATGCCGAAGCGATCGTAAGTTACGAAGACCTAAAAACGGAAAGTGGTTATTGCGTGCCGATGAAACGAAAGTCTTGTATGGTATTAAATGGAACTGTTGTGAACAAAAAATACCTAAAAGCGATGCCAGGAGCAGAAGTACGCATTGAAAATAAGTGTACGGGAGAAACGCAAAAATATACGGTAGGCGATGACGGAAAGTTTGACCTGTGCATCGAGTGTGGCTGCGAATATAGATTGTTAGGCATGAAGTCCGGTTTTGATTCAGACACCGAATTTATATTCCCAAAATCAGAAGATTGTAATCCAGAAAAAGAACTGGAAGTACAACTAGAACTAGGAGTAAGAAAGATTATAAAAGTAGAACCAGCGGAACCAATTGCCGTAGCACCAGCTCCACCTACGGTTCAATATGTACCAAAAACAACTTACGTAGCGCGGACGATTTACGAACCGGTAACAACGTATGTACCTTCGTACGAAGCACCAACTGGTTACCTGGGAGATCCGAATACGACCTACCGGGAAGGCATGGTGATCAGTCTGAAAGATATTTATTACAACTTTGATAAGTTTGATATTCGAGTGGATGCGAGCAAAGATTTGCAGCGATTATTGACGCTGTTACGAACCTATCCAAGTATGCATATTTCGTTAGAATCACATACAGATAGTCGTGGAAGCAGTGCTTATAACAAGGAACTGTCTTCAAACCGTGCAAAATCAGCACGATCTTATTTGATCAGCCAAGGGATTGATGGGGCTCGTCTTACGTCCCAGGGATTTGGCGAAAGCCGCCTGAAGAATCGTTGTGCCGATGGAGTAACTTGTTCAGAAAACGAACATCAGCAGAACCGAAGAACGGAGGTGCGAGTGACGAAATTTGATCGGACGGATGTGCGGGTGGAGTATGAGAAGTAAAAATTAATTGTCATAGAATATTTCTAAAATAGCGCCAATTGCAGTACTGTGATTGGTGCTATTTATTTTTATTGTTAATATATGTTTATTTTATAATAATTTGGTATAAAGTTTGTCCTATCCCCTATGTGGAAGTCTACCTTTGCGGTAGATTTCCTTACAAATAAACGCGAAATCCCCCTGTCTTCTCTAAAGATCGTCTGATTATCGTTTGCTTGTATTTTATTTTCCATTGAATACAGACCTTATTTTTTCACAAAAAAAAATATCTCATGGGCAAACGTCTATGCAAGAAACTATGGTACTCAGTTGCCATGTCACTTCTTTCTATCCTTTACTTCAGTAACTCTATATACGGGCAATGTATGCCTGGCGATATCGGTGGTACCGTCTTTCGGGAACTACCTGCAAATGGTTTAGCTGGAGCAAACATCTATGGTGCCATGGATGCCAACGAGTCCGGTCTACCTGGAATCACAGTAACCGTTACTGACGTAAACGATGTGGTTCAGACAACCACGACTGATTTTCGAGGGGATTGGTGGATTACTCCTGCTGCTTATCCAGTGCGAGTTGAATTTACTTGGTCTGATGCTTATTTGGAAGCGACTACGGATGTATCCAATAATCAGATTGTTAGGATTGAAAACGCAGCTGATTGCTCGGTTGATCTTGGGGTACAATATCCAAGTGATTATGCACAAGCGATGCCGGAAGTGATTGTAAATTGTTATGTTCCTGGTGATCCATTGGGAGGAGGAACAAGTGGTACGTTAGATGCGGTGGTAACCTTTCCTTACGGTCGAACAGGTACAATGCCTGAGCCTGATAAAGATGTATTAATGTCTGAAATTGGTGCGACTTGGGGACTGGCTTATAATCCTTATACAGAAGTTGCTTTTGTTTCCGCCATGATGAAAAGACATGTCGGATTAGGTCCTTTAGGGATAGGAGGAATTTATGCGGTAGACTATAGTGGTGCTACTCCAGTTACAACTACCTTAGTTGATTTGGATGCCATGGGTATTAACTTAGGAACAGAACCTGTACGTAATCTCGCGATTGATTTTGATGTGCCAGAATCGGATTCGTTAATGTTTGATGCGCCTGGTAAAATGGGAATGGGTGATCTAGATATCTCTGATGATGGACAAACCCTATATGTGGTTAACTTAAATGATAAAGAATTAGTGGCCATTGATTTAACGGCTTATAATACAAACGGAACCTTACCAACCATGAGTGAGGTGAGTTCCTTAGGATTGATTCCATCGCCTGGTTGTGCTTTTGGAGCAAGTCGTCCATTTGGATTAAAATATTATCAAGGTCAGATTTATGCTGGGGTAGTTTGTAGTGGTGAGAATGGAGGAACAGCCTTGGATTTGTCAGCGACCGTTTATGCTTACGATCTAGCAACCAGTACTTGGAATACTGCTTTGGCTACTTTTCCACTAGATTATACGAGAGGAGAAGTTGTAGGAGGTAGTTGTACCGCTTGGGAACCTTGGATATCTACTTACGATGGAGATTTTGAGAATTGTAGTCCTAGCCCTCTATTGAGTTCATTAGACTTTGATGTAGATGGCTCTATGATTATGGCCTTTACAGATCGATATACTTTACAAAAATTTACTTTTCAAAGAAATCTAACAGATACACAATCTGAAACAGTGATTAGCGGAGGAGAATTGTTACGTGCAAGTCCAAATGCTGGTAGCTTTGTTTTAGAAAGCGCAGGAACTACTGCCAATGGTGGCGGTTGTGGTCCAAATGGAGAAGGGCCGAATGGTGGAGAATACTATTGTGGAGATTTAATTACTCCTGATCACTTCGAAACAGTGATGGGAGCTATTGCTATTTTACCTGGAACAGAGGATGCCATCGTGACGGTTATGAATCCAATTGATGGAACCTTCAATTCTGGTGGAGTCAAAATGTTTAATAATAATGATGGAACTAGTGCAGATGGATATCTACTTTATCAGACCACTACCTTTCCTGGTGGAAATGGAAACGCTGTTAAAGGTGGTGGATTAGGAGATATTGAATTATTAAAAGACCCTGCACCAATAGAAATTTGTAGTTATCTATGGTTGGATAGTGATAATGATGGTTCTTATGATGCTGGTGAAACTGGTCTCGTAGGAATCGAAGTTAGCCTCCTAGCTACAAATGGAACTACGGTAGCTACCACAACTACGGACGCTAACGGTGCTTTCTGTTTTAATAATAACTTAGAATACTTTACAGACTATAATTTAGCCATTGGAACCAATGGAGACTTTAATACAACAACTGGAATTATTCAAGATTCGTTAAGTTTAACTTTTCCAAATAATACGAGTGGCCCAACTGCTGAATTACACGATTCAGATGCCATCATTGCAAGTGGAGTAGATCCAAGTGTAGATGGATATCCATATTTAGCCTTTAATACTGGCGGCGGTGGAATGAACACCAATGATTTAGCAACAGGTTTTAGTGTTCTGGAATGTCCGGTAATTAATAACCCGTCTGCTCCACAAACGATTTGTTCTGGTGATACCATCACTAGCCTACAAGTTGGAACAGATGCGACAGAGGCAGATGCTATTGCATTTGTATATTTTGCAGATCAACAAACTGGTGCGGATATGTACACCGGTGGAATACCATTAGACACGGTTACTCCTGCAGGAGGAATTGCTACTATCAACGATATTGTTTTACCTTTAAATGGTACGGCTGCAGCTGAAGATTATTTCATTTACGCCATTACCAATCCAGTTGCTGGAGATATCAACTGTCGTCCTTTTGAAGAAATTATCATAACGGTTTCTCCTGCTCCTAACGTATCTATTACTAGTAATAGTCCTATCTGTGAAGGTACGGATATAATGCTAAATGAGAATGGTGGAGTTGCAGTAGATTGGAACTGGCAAGGGCCGTCTTTCTCTGCAGGAAGCATTCAAAATCCAACGATCTTAAATGCTAGTGCAGCCGATGATGGCATGTACTATGTGACGATAACAGATGCCTCAACTTGTACCAACGTAGATAGTACGTTTGTCATCGTAACCGGTAGTGGAAGTATTACCTTCGGAAATACTGGACCATTTTGCGTGATGCAAGCTCCAGAAAATATTACCGCAACGCCAAGTGGTGGAACCTTTAGCGGAACCGGAATTACCGATGGAGCTCTAGGAACTTTTGATCCCGCAATTGCTGGAATTGGAGTGACGACTATTACCTATAATTTTACAGATGGAAATGGTTGTTCTGGATCGGCTACTTTAGATGTTACCGTCTTAGCTTCTCCTACGGTAACCTTAGATCCTGTCGGTCCATTCTGTGTAACGGATCCTGATACACTTCTAGTTGGTCTACCTGCTGGTGGAACTTATACTGGAGTTGGAATTATTGATGGCATAAATGGCCGCTTTGATCCAGGAGTTGCAGGGCCAGGTACCCATACTATTTCTTATACTTTTACCAATGCTCAGAATTGTAGCGAAACGGCTACTACAGATATTACAATTGGAGCAATTCCGTCTGTTGTCCTAAATGGTGCAGGACCTTTTTGTCGATCTAATCCACCCGTAGTACTTACTGGTAGTCCCTCAGGAGGATTGTTTTATGGTGTCGGAATTACTGATACGATGGGTGGTGTTTTTGATCCAAGTGTGGCTACTGCAGGAACGAATACCATTCAGTATGTTTTTCATCATCCTGATGGTTGTAGCAACAGTGCTTTTACAGATATAATAGTACCCGTACCAGATATTCAAATTTCTGATCCTGGACCATTCTGTTCTACAGATGCTGCTACGATTTTAAATGCAACACCAGTTGGTGGAACATTTAGTGGAACCGGAATAACAAACGGTGCTAATGGAATCTTTGATCCAAATGTAGCCGGTGCAGGCAATCATTTAGTTACCTACGATTATACCGATGGAAATGGTTGTATGGGAACTGGAACTATTACAATTGTAGTGAGTGATTGCAATGGGACCTTTGGTGACTTTGTATGGATTGATAATAACAATAATGGTATTCAAGAAATTGGCGAACCAGGTTTTAATAACTTAACCGTCAATCTTTACGATGCCAATACCGATATGTTACTCAATACGACCATGACGGACAACATGGGTATGTATATGTTTACAGGTTTAACTTCCGGTGATTTCTATATCAT
>CALGJS010000129.1 GCA_937927835.1 uncultured Saprospiraceae bacterium
AGCTCCAATGCTTCTCCTTCTCGCTCCGAAAAATAGACTCGATAGCTAACCACGTCATCCGTTTCAGGACAAATAAAATTAGGATTTTGCCAAATCAATTCATTAATAAAATCTGCCTCAGGGAAATTTTGATCTACCTCATCACATAAATTTTCTACTGCTAAAACTGGCGGACAAGGAGGAACCGTATCCAACGGTGTTCCACAATTTTCTTGTGATAAATTAAATAGTGGAGATTTAACACCTGCAATATTATAACTTCCTTCACTCTCGATTCGATAACAATATTCTTGACCATTTAATAATCCTGTATCGGCATAAGTTTGTTGATCCGTACTATCAATTAGGGTAAACATATTATTTTGGAAACGGAAAATCCGGTATAAATAATTATTCCAAGGCGTCGCTTCATTCCATGAAAGTATATTGGTATTATCCGTTTCGGCGATATTGATATAAACAGAGGAAGCCGTTGGACTAAAGTCAATTGGTTCTGGTTCATTATTGACATAAAATCCTACTCGATAAGTATAAGCATTGTCTGTCGTATTAAGTCCCGTATCTAAGAAGGTGGTATCCACCGCTTGATAAAAATTATCTGCCGTAAAAGTAGCGCCAGGAACCAACTCAAACCCAGTGCTCGTATTACCTGTTGCGCGCCAGAGTTCGTATACGTACGGTCCCGGATTGATTAAGGTATCTAGGTCCTCGGGATCAGGTGTCGACCAGATGACTTCGATGGTACCGTTGTTGGTATCCGTAGATTGTACACTGACGTTGGTCAGCAATGGAATATCTCTACTCAATTGAACGCAGACTTCGTCAGAAGGCAAACTCTGAACCCGATTAAATTCAAAACCACTAGCAGAAAGTCGTGAAAACTCCCCTAAGATTCGATAACAATAAGTAAGTCCTCTTTCTACCTCAAAATCAATATAGACGTACCGATCTCCATCGGCGTCTTGTACAGTTTGGGGTGTAATCTGGGTATATCCTTGTCCGTCAAGTCCTGTCTCACAAGTATCAATAGGAAAATTATTACTATTCAGACGACGCCAAACCGTAAACCCTCTGAAGTATTCATTGGCGGCATCTTCACAGGTATAAGGATTTTTCCAACTTATTTCTACTTGTCCATTATCGGGAATAGCAGTGACTTCTTCTGGAGGAGGGCCTACTATTTTTATTCGAACTACTTTCAGGGTGGATAAAAAGGAAGTATCACCACTAGTTTGATCGATCGTAACGGGGAAGTTATCTGCTGATCTAAAAATGACGGTATAAACTTGATCTTCAATATGTTCACATTGAGTTTGCCAACGGAAGGTACGGGTTAGCGGTTGGGCTTCATAAAACCGAGCTTCATTAAAAGTAGCAGGACTGAACGCTAGCTCAAAAGGTCCACCGGTAGCAGTCAAATTAACGAGTTGATCTGATTCCATTTCAGGAGCAGTAGCCGTTACTTCAAACTCAATTAGCTCGCCAGCAACGACACAAATTTCTTCTTCCGTTTCAATCTTCGGAGGAAGATTGTCACAGGTTTCAATTAAGATTTGTAAATCACGGATCAGGGTATCAATTGGATTTCCATCTCGGTATTCGATGATATATAAAGCGATATTATATTCACATTCCTGTTGTGGACTAAACCAAAAAAAGTCACCTGTTTTTTCATTAAAAGTAATATTGTTGTCAGGTCCAGGTTGAATTTCATCTGGAAATCTATAAAGAGGAACCGGAGAGTTAGGTGCTTGTAAAGGAACGATCAGTCGGTATGCTAAACTATCTCCATCAATATCGTAAGCGTTGGGATTGTGTTGGAATGGTTGTCCCACACAGCCAATATCAATAGGTGCTTGTAATAAGATTGGTGAATTATTAGGTGCTTCAAAAGTTTGGTTAAAGAGCGTGACCGTGGTTTGTAAATGAAAAGATACGTTGTCTGGGCTAGCACCGTTGACATTACAAATTTGGCCATTTCGATTTTTATCATTCATACTAATTACAAAATGTCCAAGGCTAGGGTAGATATGGGTTCCTTTGTAAATATTAATTTTAGTATCATTGGCTAATGGTTCACCATTGGGGACACCACCTACAGGTAGACCATTAATCCGCTCTAAAATATCACTAGTACCGTCGCCCCAGAACACTTCAAGCTCGTTTCGATCGGCATTGGTACTACTAGTCTTAGTATAGGTAGTAATGGTAATTTCAATAGATTGAGGTCCAGTCTGGATATAGGTGATTTCTCCAGCTCTGTTGTGAGTTGCATATAGCCCAACTTGAAAAACCATTAATAGAAGAAAAAATAAGGATAGTTTTAATTTCATGTTTTGGTAGTTGAACAGACGAAGTTTTGCCTAAACTGACCGTCTTCTCGATATTAGACAAGTCTAAGTTATATTCTAGATTATTAGGTCTACGTAAAAATAACGAAATTGATCCAGCTTTAGTTTGTCAGAATTTAACGTACTTGGACAAGATTGTACAGTAGGTGCTAAAGAAAGAGATTGAGAATCAATGGTTTAACTCTAATTCATCTATTTGATTGCAAACAATTTTCTTAGCTGATACTCTTTAATTCTTTTGCGAATTTTGCGTAAACAAAATAGACGCTACTATAGAATACTATTCATAAAAATAGGCATTTTCTTAAAAAAAGAAAAACAGGGTAAATCATTATATTACTTCGTCTTTTCTACCTATTTTTGACCACGGGAAGTTCTTAAATTAAAATGAACAAATAAATCCTTCTACACAGAAAAAA
>CALGJS010000130.1 GCA_937927835.1 uncultured Saprospiraceae bacterium
TTAATTTATATGGTTCCGATTTCTTTAATTCTTAGAGGCTTGCCTTTTCATCAGCAATATGCCTATGGGTTGGTCACAATGGGATTTTTAGAATTTGGCGGATATGCGCTCCAATCTTCTTATGCTTATCCTGATAATTTACTAGATCAATTTTTTAATATTAGAAATTTCAGTTTAGGAATGGCCTTGTTTTTTGCGCTCTATTATCCGGCGGGCAACTGGCTTTGTGGTAAAATCTATCAAGCAATCTTTTCGGATGCCAAAGCATAATAAAGGTTGGCTGACGACCCGCAGTACTGAAACAGAAGAGATGGACAACCTCGACTTATCTGGTGAGATGCTCCATCAAACACTCGACGGACTTTCCTACATCAATCGTCTTTTAGGCAATACCAACGCGACCATTAGTTTGGTAAAGTCTTCCATTTTAAATTCGGATCATCCACTGACCATTCTCGACTTGGGCTGTGGTGGTGGGGATAATTTACGTGCGATCGCCACATGGGCTTACAAAAATAAGCACACCGTTCAGCTGATTGGTATAGATGGTAATAAAAATATTTTAGCCTACGCTCAATCCAAAAACACAAAAGATATTTCTATCCAATACGACCAAGCGGATATCCTCGCTCCGTCTTTCCAACTTCCTCCTTGTGACCTCTTAATCAGCAGTCATTTTATTTATCATTTTTCGGATGCAGATTTAGTGAGTTTCCTAAAAAAAAGTAAGCAGCAAATTTCTACAAAAATCATTTTTAGTGAATTGCGTCGAAGTAAACTTGCGTATGTTTTATTTAAAATCGGAAATCTGTTTTTACCTTTTTCTAAAATGGTGAAGGAGGATGGACTGAAAGCAATTCGACGATCGTTTAGTAAAAAGGAATTGGATGCGATTTTGGTGGGGGCTGGATTTGAAAGATTTGAAGTAAAGAGAAAGTTTGCTTTTCGGTGGTTGGTGGAGGTTGTTGTGTTTAATCGTTGATTTGTTTAATCGTTTAATCGTTGTTTAACCTGCCTTCTTATGTCGGCAGGCAAGTCGTTTTTAAGAAGGGAATATTGAATTTATACTTAAAAATCGTTGTTTATCGTTATTCCCATCGAATTAATCGAAAAAAAGAAGATTATTCCTTAAATTGGCTTAGTATGCAGTACGAACCAACTCCGTCGACCAATGAAATTTGACTTTTCTCATATTGATTCTTCAAAAATCGCTACGCAAGCAGCTACGGCTTGGCAAGTATTGTTGGACACTCCTGGGTTTATCAAAAAGCATCAACTTTGGAGAGGATTCCTTGATCATAAGTGGATTATGATTATGACCATGGTAATTATGGGGACCCTTTCTGTTACGTTGTATAATGACGTTCAGTCTTATATGAATGCTCCAGATGTTTCAGATATCGAAGTACCGACAGAGGGATTTGAGGCGGGGATTGAGGCATTGGAGTTGGCTGCGATGGATAGTCCGGAAGAGGTACGAGAGCGTTTAGAAAAAGAAAAAAGGTCTTTGATTGAAAAAAAGGAAAAATTGGAAGCAGCGCATAAACCGCTTTTTTCTGGAAGTTATAAATTTTTTATTCTAATACTTTTAGAAGTATTGATCTTTCACTTTGCTGTTGGAACCAATAATATTATTAAAGATCAAAATCGAATATTAACGGTTAGAGAATTTGCTCGGGCTCAGATTAGGATGATGAAAGTAATGGCACATAAATGGATTTATGGATTATTGATGTATATTTTCGTCTCCGTTGTTTGCGGGATTTTACAGATATCTTTTTTAACCAATTTCATCATGTTTTTTGTCTACGCATTCTTTCTTGGATTTGCACTGCTTGACAATTATCTGGAGCAATATCATTTTAGTATTGTAAAAAGCTCAAAGCGTATTCAATCGCATTTTGGGGCAGCTATTACCTTTGGTATTTTTGCGAGTCTTGGTATGAGTATTCCGGTAATTGGGCCGATTGCGATTCCGTTTATTGGTGCGGTGGCCGCGACTTTGTATGGACATGAAATGAAGATGGAACAGGAAGTGGTGGTTGGTTCAGTTGGTTTGAAATAGCTTTTGAGATAGTCTTCTTTCAAACGCAAATTCAAAATCAAGCGTCTGCCTGCCGGCAGCTACCGTTCACATATATTTTTTAGATGGTTAGAATGTAGGAATAAAAAAGAAAAATTGCATAAATTTCTAAATAGGAATTCCCTCAATTAGTGAATTTCTATGTGTTCTATTTGACTATGTGTTTGAAAAAATAAATTATAGTGTTTTTTACCACATAGGCCACATAGAAATATCGCGATAAAAGCCGCAAATCAAGTGCTATGTTTACTATCTAAATATTTATTAAAAAAAGATAAGCGTGAACCGTAGCTGCAGGCAGGCAAGGGCAATTGGCGTCCTGCTAAGAAATTAAGTATCTACTTTTCCGACAAAGCAATCTTCTAATTATTCCATCTTTCTCGCTATTACAAACTTTTGATTTTGCTTTTGAAGTTGCACTTGCGCTTGAAAAAAATTAAAGACAACGCTTAATTCCCTTGGCCACCGCCACCTTGTTGGCCATCTCCACCGCCCTTTTGGTCGTCATTTTTAATTTTCGAACGACTGGTTTTTGCTTTAAAATCCAGTTTACCAAAAGTGTATCGGAAGTTTAAACCAAAAGATCGGAATGGAATTCTAAAGTCGGAACGTTGGTAGAAATCTTCTCCAGTCAACTCCGTTCTAAAATTTTTGGTGCGGTTAAATGGATCGACAATTCGAATACCAAGGCTGGCACGTTTATCCCAAAATTCTTTTTGTACTCCAACACTGGTCATCCAAAAGGAAGTTTTATCTCCTTGTAATGTTCGCGTCGGCGCACGGAAAAAACCAAATCCTTCTGCTTTCCATCCTTTCTTAAAAATATAAGAACAGCTACCAAAGAAATTATATTGAATACCATTATTGGTCAGGTTGTAGTTTTCTAAACGACTCTCGGCGTTATACGTAAAGAGACTTACATTTCCTCGAATCGTAAATTTCTTATTAAATGTTTTGGAGACAAAAGTATTAAAACCAATAGAATTGTTGATCCCAATATTTTGGTAAATTGATTCCGCAATTCCTAGATCATTTACTTGTACAATCGCTTCAATCAGACCTTCCGTATGACGGTAATAAACAGAGGCACTCAAGACCAATCCTTTTAAATAAGTATTATAACCAAGCTCCACTTGATGCACCAACTCTGGTTCTAGATTTGGATTACCTTGAGAAACATTTCTACGATCAATATCATTCCGATAAGGATTAATGTAAAATAAACTTGGACGCTGAATCCGTTGGTTATAACTCAACTTAAGGGTCGAAAACATGTTGGTCTTTTTCGAAACAATCACACTCGGCAATATATTATCGTAAGAATTATCAAATGGATTAATCTGCGATTTAAATGCTCCACCGATCGACGTATGTTCATAACGTGCTCCTGCGATGATGCCAAAATCTTTTGGTAAATTAAAAGTGAACGAAGCATATCCAGCATAAACATCTTGCTGGTATTCAAAAATATTGGTCCGCGTTGGATCGACTTTATATTCATTGATATCGGCATCGAATTGTTCAAACTGATAATCACTATCAATGCGGCGCAGCACAGACTTTCCTCCTATTTCTAATTTTACCGCTTTTGTAAATGGATGAACATAATCTACTTGTATCGTATATTCTTTATTGTCTCCATCATTTTCTTGCCGCTCGAAAAAGTCTAAGTCCGCCGCGCTACTCGAAGAAGTAATATCACTATTCAGATCACTGACATTTCCATTCAATAAAAAAGCAGCACTAAATTCTTGTCCTTCTTTTTTGAAAGTACGACGATAATCTGTCGACCAGTCAAATCCTGCATTCAACGTTTTTGCATCAGAACGACGGTTGGTAATTTCAGAAAATAACTGACTAAAATCTGGTGTAAAAACAGCTTCCGTCGGTGCATCATTTCCAAAACGAAATCCTCTAAAATTGATAGAAGTAGAAATATTATTAAAGGCATTGATATCGTAATTCAATCCGGCTTTTCCAAAAAATCCAGTTCGAGAAGAAGTCGTAATTCCTTCTTGTGTATAACTAGAAACCAAAGTCTCTCCATCAAAATCTTCTCGTACAAAATCTAAAGTCGCATCGTTTGGCCAAGAATGCCAAAAGCCAGCATTGGCATTAAAACCCAATCGACCTTTAGAAGCATTGATACCGATGTTTCCATTATTCTGTCTCGTACCGACCGAGCCATTGACCGAAACATTATATCCTTGGACTTGTTTTTTCTGGGTGATAATATTGATAATTCCACCAGAACCTTCTCCATCATATTTCGCAGAAGGAGAAGTAATCACTTCCACCTTTTTGATCTGATCCGCCGGAATCATTTTTAAAGCATCTGCGGTTCCATTGGCAAACATTCCCGATGGCTTACCATTGATCAAAATCTGAATATTCTGACTTCCACGCAAGGATACATTCCCCTCCAAATCAACCGATAACATCGGTACTTTTCGAAGCACATCGCCAGCATCTCCACCTGCGTTGGTGACATCTTTATCCGCATTATAAACGATCTTATCTATCTTGGTTTCAACTAACGAAGCTTCCTCTACCACTTCTACTTCAGAAAGCATCACATTGTCTTGTTCAAGTCGAATCGTTTCCACATTGAAATCTGGTTTCTTTAAGGTGAGATTGACATTCTCCACTATTTTTTCAAGGTACCCGATAAAAGAAAATTTTAAAGTATAGCTTCCAGTTTCAACATCTTCCAATTTATATCGGCCTTTTTCATCTGTAATATTACCGTTGACCTGCTTCTCGGTTTTATTATTAATTAACACGACGGTAGCGTAGCTAATAGGTTGATTATCAGCACCTATGACTTTCCCGGTAATCTTTCCCTTGATGGTCTTTTCTTTTTTTCCTTTCCCCCATTTTCCACCTCCACCTTTTGGATATTGGGCTTGAAGATTGAGTGTAAATAA
>CALGJS010000131.1 GCA_937927835.1 uncultured Saprospiraceae bacterium
TGATTTCGAAAAAAACGTTAAAGATATACACGCCCGCCTGTCCGGCCGGCAGGTTAAAGTGTCTCTGCGCCTTTGCGTCCTCTGCGAGAAAAAACACGTTAAAGATATACACGATAAAAGACCATTATTAATTCTTCATTAAAACATTCTTCATTAAAACATCTTCATTAAAACATCCTTCATTAACAAAAAATGAATCACCCAAAAGTAGGCGTCGGAGTCATCATCCAAAACGCAAAAAAAGAAATCCTAATCGGAAAAAGAATTGGCAGTCACGCCCCTTATTTTTCTATTCCAGGAGGACATCTTGAAAACGGAGAAACCTTTGAAGAAGCCGCCATCAAAGAAGTCTTTGAAGAAACCGGACTCACCATCATAAATCCAATTGTTTTCGGCGTCACCAATAATCTCCGAACTTACCGCCTAGAAAATAAACACTATATCTCTGTTAACCTCTTTGCCAATGATTATACAGGAACACTAACTTTAAAGGAACCTGAAAAGTGTGAAGGTTGGAATTGGTATCATCCCGCTGAGGTTCCACAACCACATTTTGATGCGAGCGAATTTGCGATTGAATTGTTTTTAAAGAAGGCATTTTATTTAAAAGAGCAAGGGTAAAGTTAATTATTCCCATTCTAATTCTAATTCTAATTCTAATTCTAATTCCCATTCTAATTCCCATTCTAATTCCCATTCCCATTCCCATTCCCATTCCCATTCCCATTCCCATTCCCATTCAAAAAAAAACCAAACACCTATAAAAAAATAGATGCTCAGTTTTTTGCCCTTTCAACAATTTCTTAAATCATTTCTTCTACCGTCTCCAACTCGTCCCACCAAAAACCCCATTATTATCCGTTCTTGTCAAAGTGTCCGCATTATCCAATCGCAAAACCAACTTTCCGGTCCCATTGAATTTACACTTAGGCACATCAAACCAAGATAATTTGATCACATTATCCGTTTTCTTTCCAATGGCGATATTGGCAAAACTAGGAATTCCATTTCGATCATGACCACCTTCTCCAAACCAAATAACATATCTACCAGCCTGTCTTAGATAATAAGTTCCTCCATCATTACCGCGCCATAAACCATCTAAACTATTAATATTTCCGCTATCGCTAAATCCAGCTTGCCTTATGCCGGGGAGCTTTTGAGGAAGATATTGTTTATCCCATTCCGTACCACCAAAACGACCACTCACTTTAAAAAGGCGTACACCATTATTATTATACTTTAACGAAAGTTGGGTTTGTCCCTTGGCTCTTCCTTTACTTATATCATAAGAATTTCCTTCGATCGTTCCCTCTTCTCTATTAATAATTCCTCGAAAAACATTAGCCCAAGCGCCATTAGGATGTTCTCCAAACCACACAACAGTGTTCCCTTCTTGTCGAACATAATAATGACCACCATCATTGCATTTATAATAACCAGATAAATTTCTCCAAGGGAAAAACTGTCCAAAAATAGCTTCGGCATCAATGGTCAAAGTGATTTTTGCAAGGACTTTAATTTTTTCTTCTATCGTCTGTCCTTCGAAGGTAAGCGGTTGACCAACCCGTCCGACCACAACGGTTCGATTATTAGCATTCAATTGGCTTATTTGTCCATTATCTAGATTGACCAATAAATCTAATGCTCTAGCATTACGGTCAGGATTTATATCGATCATATCATCTTTTGATAATTCATCCCAATCCCATAGCGTCAATCGAACTCTGACTTCTCGGGTTGAAGTAGAAACAGCGTTACTGTGCTTCATTTTATTACCCATATGAACACCTCTATTCATATAAATATTGGGAGCCTTTTTAGTATGCTTAGCATCATCGGTGTCTGGTTGCCAGTTCCTTCCTGCTTTAATCCAAATTTTAGAATAAAGTTGAAAATCTCCTGTCCACGCTAAGCCTGCTGTTTTATCATCTCCTCGAGTGACTTCTATTTCGTTGACCGTGCAAGTGATGACTTTATTTTTAAAATTTGAATTATTAGAAAATACAGATACGTTTAGGGAAAATAAGAGAAAGAAAAGAATAGATACTTTTTTAATTGTTTTCATGGTTAAAAGTTTTTATTTGATTAATATATTTTAAACAACTTCAATATAGCTAAGGAATAACTATCGAATTAAGGCTAGAAAATTTTGAGTCAATGTAGGGTGTGGAATAGCAAAGCAAATGAATTGCTTAGGGATAGGAAGTCAATTATGATGGGGTGTTATCGGGCAGCTTCCTAACTTACCTGTTGAAAGGTAAACAGAGTTTTGACTCAAAAGGGTCAGCCATAAATTGGCAAATTATTTTTAACTATCGATTATAAAGATCGTAATTTTTTTGAATTTTCCTAATTCAATCAGTTTTTTTCCTATTTAAAGACAAAGATCTACATCTTGCCAGCCAAACCGCTTATGAACATCAGCAACCTTTGCTACTCCCAAACCTCACAAAAGAAATCTACGCGAATGCCGTCCAGAAAGGATATAGTCGTTTAGATTTTGCCGCTATTCATAAATATTTAGAAGGAAAATAAATCTAGCCTCTTAGAATCTTGATCTTAAATTAAGGCTTTTTCTTTTCTGAAATTTGCTCCATAGAAACAACCATCAGATGGTCTCTATGGAGCAATCGGTATTATATCCATCCTAAATTAAAATTTTAAACACCCTTTAAAAAACAAAAATTATGTTTACAAAAATCCATTGGATCAATCATCCCAATATCGACAAAGATTGCCTCGGCACCATGGAACGACCACGCGGCAATGATTGGCTCGACGATGAGATTCGAGGCCTCAAATATCAGAAGGTAGATTGTTTGATTTCTCTTTTAGAATATGCAGAACAAGAAGAATTAGATCTGCTTGAAGAAGAAAGCATATGTTATAAGTACGAAATCGAATACCTTAATTTTCCGATCCAAGATATATCAATTCCACCAAATGAAATAGCTTTCCTTCGGCTGGTCAATCAACTGGTGGAGTTTTTAAATCAACGAAAAAGAATCGTCATTCATTGTCGAATGGGAATTGGTCGATCCTCCGTTTTAGCTGCAGGAGTTTTAATGAAAATGGGATGTCCTGCGAAAGGAATCTTTGAACATATTAGTCAATGTCGAGGATTAGAAGTGCCAGATACTGAAGAACAAAAAGGATGGATTATGTCATTGGAAAAATGGTTAAAATCAGCCTAGACTTAATGGAGACAGAATTATACCTTTAAATGAGTAATCCCATTCTAATTCTAATTCCAATTCCCATTCTAACTCGACAAAAGAAAATGTATTGTTAATAGATGAAAAAATGATATCTTAGTCGTATTTGATTAAAAAATAAGCTTAATGAAAAACTGGAATAGTTTAATTTTTTTGGTTGGACTTTTACTCGTTATGGTAATTGCTGGAATTTTTATGGAAATCTTTAGATCAGAAAATTCTAACCGTGAAGAGGAAACATATGATGCTTTTTGCGCAGTCAGAAGTGAATACCCATCTCATTATTTGTCCAGAAATGATTCTATTAATATGGAGATTGGAAAGGCATTATTCAGGAAATTATGTGCTATGTGTCACAATAAAACCATGACAGAGGATATGACAGGGCCAGCATTGGAAGGTGCTTTAAAAAGATTTGATGGGGATACGCTTAAGCTTTTTAGGTATGTAAAAAATCAAGCAAAATATCTACAGACGGAAAAAGACAAAAGAATGATTGCCTTGAATGAAGAATGGAGTAAAATGGCAAAGCCTCCGAATGAGGAGCTTACCTTAAATGAGCTAAAGTCTATTCTTTTATATATTGAGAAAAAGTATTAATTTGATGAGAAGAAAATCGTTGTCAATATGAGAATAACCGAAAAAAATATCAACGGCATCCATATGACTAGTGCTAAATCAGCAGTAGGAGACATAAATTTGTCTTATGCAGAAAATTGCACCATCCAAGGTATTACGCCAGGATTCGCAATAAAATATGTAGCCTATGGTGCAGAGGAATACCAAATAGGCGAAGAATCGATTATTATTGACAACGGCCAATTTTTCTTTTTAAGAAATGATATTTCTTTTCATGCTTTTAATCCTAAATCTGCTAAACTGACAAAAGGTTGTTGCATGAATTTTAGTCTAGAAGCCATGCCTGAACTAAGTAATCTATTTAGTAATGACTTGCTTTTTTATCTACCGTTTTCAGCCTCCGCCTCTTCTGAGTTGGGTAAAAAACTTCAACAAATTTCTAATGATTCTGGCCTTGGGGAATTAAAAGAAAATTATTTTGATTTGATTCAATCCGATATAAGTCTTTTTGCGAAAGAAGTTCATCAATTTCAAGAACGACTGCATCCTCATTCTAAAAATAAGAAGACTCAAAAAGCGATTTTAATGGCACTTTATTTTGCTAGAGATTTCGTGAATATACATTATGCTAAAAATATTTCTTTAGATGACCTTGCTCGAAAATCCGGTATTTCAAAATATTATTTTTTAAGATTATTCAAAGCTTGCTTCGGG
>CALGJS010000132.1 GCA_937927835.1 uncultured Saprospiraceae bacterium
GTAGTATATGCAGATTTTAATCAAGATGGTATCAAAGATATTTTTCGTGGAGGTGCACAATTTCAGGCTTCAGAAATTTATTTTGGAACGGGCAAAGGTTTTAAGAAAATAAAAAATGTAGATTTTGATCGGGATACAAAATACGAAGATGTAGCTGCGGCAACCATAGATATTGACGGAGATGGAGATTTGGATTTATATGTCGTTAGCGGTGGCGGCGTACACAAAGAATTATCAAAAGAATTAGAGGATAGGCTTTATCTGAATGATGGAAAAGGAAACTTGAATAGATTGCCAGTCTCTCTTCCGCATACGAATGGAGGATCTGTTTCCGTGGGTGATTTTGATGGTGACGGGTTTGATGATTTATTTGTTGGTGGAAGATCCATGCCTGGTTATTATGGACTTTCTCCTTTTAGTTTTATTCTTCGGAATAAAGGTGGTTTTGGAATTGAGCTGGCTCACAAAGAACGATATGGAATGATTACCGATAGTCAGTGGGTTGATTATGATAGGGACGGTGATTTGGATCTTATCTTTTGTGGAGATTGGACACCCATCAGTATTCTCGAAAATCAAGGAGAAGGCAAAATGGTTTATCGCTCTAAAGATTTAGGATTACTTAATACCGGCGGATTGTGGAATACTATTTATTTACATGATTTTAATGGGGATGGAAGAATGGATATCCTCGCTGGAAATGCTGGTGAAAATTTTAAATGGAAGGCTTCTCCAGAAGAACCTGTAAAATTATACGTCGGTGATTTTGACAATAATGATCAGCCTGAACCTATTATTTTTAATAATTTTTTTGGTGAAAATATGCCCTTCGCTGGTTTGGATAAATTAAAGACACAAGTACCTGCCTTCAGAAAACAGTTTTCTTCTTATGCAGATTTTTCCCAAGTTGAAAAAGTAGAAGACTTCAAACTTTATAATCCTGAAGTAATAGCCGATCAAAGAGAGATCCGTGAATTACGCTCTATGCTTTTTTTATCCGATGGTGGAAAATTCACAGGTATTCCATTACCTGACAAAGCACAGTGGAGTAGTATCCAAGATTTTTCCGTAACCGAATCAGGAGAAATTATTTTCATCGGAAACCATCATGAATATCTCACAGAATTTGGAAAAAGCAAAGGGAATAGCGGTGGTAAAATCGAAGGTTTTGATTCAGAAAAAAACACCTTTGGAAAATATACCTCCTTAGGGTTACCTGCTGGAGTCAACACCCGAAAAATCATCCCACTCGAATTCGGTGGCTACTATGTTGCTGAAAACTATGGGAAAGGTTTTATTTTAAAATAAATTCAGAAATAGGAATTGTGATTTTTTAAGCACATGGAAAAACTGCGAAATCCACCGCAGAAACAACCACGCACCGCGAACCAAGTGCTATGTGGCCTAAATGCCTATGTTTTAAAAAAAATAAAATTAGATTCAAAATTATCCCCACCAAGTCAAAATCCACCGGAGAAACAACCACGAACCACGCACCGCGAACCAAGTGCTATGTGGCCTAAATGCCTATGTGTTAAAAAAAATAAAATTAGATTCAAAATTATCCCCACCAAGTCAAAATCCACCGCAGAAACAATCGCGAACCACGCACCACGCACCGCGAACCAAGTGCTATGTGACCTAAATGCCTATGTGTTAAAAAAATAAATTTAACTTGTTATAAGTATTTTGCCCAAGAAAACCTTATTATAGAACCACCAACCAACTACCCTCCGCTAAAAATAATCTAATTTCCCCATTTTTAACCAACTTCTGCATTAAAAAAAATACTATTTTGCAATACAACTATTTACCCTAATTACGACCCCAACCAAGCAATTAATTAGATTAAAAAGTATTTGCTATGAATAAAATATTTACACTCCTATTTTTTGTCTTGTTCATTGGAACAACCATTTCTGCTCAAGAGTCCATCGCGCGAAAATGGAACGAAGAAATCCTCGAGTCCATCCGGAATGACTTTGCTCGTCCAACCGTTCACGCCAGAAACCTCTACCATACCTCATTAGCGATGTATGATGCTTGGGCGATTTTTGAGCCTAATTCAAAACCCTATTTGATTGGCAATACTGTAAAGGATTTTACCGCTGGTTTTATCCCTCCAGAATTACCGGATGATATAGCAGCCGCACGTGAAGAAGTTATTAGCTATGCGATGTATCGACTCATTAAGTTTCGTTTTCGTAATGCACCAGGCAAGTTTATCATTCAAGAAAACATTGGTGAATTGATGGGAGAACTTGGCTACGACACCTTAATTACTTCCACACAATACCATTGCGGAAATGCCGAGCTAGGAAATTATATTGCCGAGCAAGTCATTGCATTTGGCGCAGAAGATTTTTCTAATGAGCTGGAAGATTATGTAAATATTTTTTATGAACCGGTTAATCCAGATCTGTTTATCGGTCGGAGTGGTAACGCTGATTTAGCTGATTTTAATCGATGGCAACCCATTGGATTTGGTCAGTTTATTGATCAGGCTGGAAATCCCATTGGTCAAGGAACACCCGCATTCGTTGGAGCAGAATGGGGTAGTGTAACTCCTTTTTCGTTATCTGCTGATGATCTAAAAATTAATTCAAGAGACGGTAACGACTATTATGTTTATCATGATCCAGGACCTCCTGTGTACATCAACGATAGCGGAGCGAGTGGTCTAGATGATTTCTACAAATGGAATTTTTCTATGGTTAGCGTTTGGTCATCACATCTTAGTTCTAAAGATTCTACTGTCTGGGATATTTCTCCGGGAGCAAGTGGTAACATCCAATTTTATCCAACGGAGGTTGAAGACTATCCTGCTTTTTATAATTTTTATGAAGGTGGTGATCCTGGACGAGGCAGAAATTTAAATCCGTTCACTGGACAACCTTACGAACCCAATCTAGTTTTGCGCGGCGACTATACACGAGTCCTAGCTGA
>CALGJS010000133.1 GCA_937927835.1 uncultured Saprospiraceae bacterium
ACTGATTATCAATCATTTAATTCTAATTTAACAGTTGTTCGGCTCATACAGTATTCAGTTTAAGAAATTTTATTAATGCACCGAATGGAAAAAAACTAAAGGTCGGAACCTTCTTCACAGCGGGAACAATTCCAGTAATTAACTATAAAAAAGGTTAACCTATTTTAGGTACGAACAGATAGCAATTAGCAAAATAACTAATCTCGAGAACCACCTTTTAAGAAAATTTCAATCTCTGATTCGCATCAATAACATTATGTACCGAATTTTCTTATTCTTTTTTTTATTTGGGCCTGTTTTTCAATCTTCTGCCCAAGTGGAGGTCGAGGGCTTTGGAGGAATCATTAATTTGGATTCGATTACGGTGACGGCTTCTCGGGCTGGATTTGATGTAGCGGACTTTGTGGATTTGGTTTTGAAGGACAAATCTTTCTATCAGGCTTTTACCAATCTTAGACATCACTCTTACGACTTTACCAATCATATTGAAATTTTGGATAAAAAAAATCAGGTAACGGCTAGTTATGATAGTCGAGCTCGACAGCACTCTGACGGCGATTGTCGTTCGATGGAGGAATGGGATTTAGCTGTTAATGGGAAGTTTTTTAAAAATGCTAAAAAGCGAAAACATAAATACTATACGGCCAAATTATATGATCGTTTGTTTTTTACGAAAGATACCGTTTGTGAATCTGTTCGAGTTTTTGAAGGCGACGGTGATCCAAGACAGGAAGGCCATATTAATAAACTAAAGAAATTGGTTTTTAGTCCGGGAGAGAAAATAAGTGTTCCTATCATTGGAAAGAAGATGGAAATATTTGAGCCGAGGATGGCCAAGTATTATGATTATGAAATTAACTCTGTTACGTATAAAAACGACCAACCAGCTTACGTTTTTTCCGCCAAGGTAAAACCAGCCTACCAGCATCGCAAAAAGGATAAGACCGTTATTAAAAGTTTGCAGACTTATTTTGACAAAGAAGATTTTCAGGTCTTGGCTCGCGATTATCGATTGCAGTATTCGGGTGCGCTATTCGACTTTGATGTGACGATGCGAATCGAATTAAAAAAGGTGAACGAAAAATATGTTCCTGCTTTTTTAAGCTATGATGGCAATTGGAAAGTGGCGGTCAAACGACGAGAGCGGGTTAAGTTTTCCATGCAAGTGGAGAACTAAAAGCGGGACTATTCCACTAGGTCTTTTATTTTTTTTGCCCAGCAGCCTACTCTTCTTCAAAAACTGTATCCTTATTCAAGATTGCTTTGGTTGGAATAAACGGCATGCTATTACCTGGAAAATAGTTTTGATGATTTGATTCTGCAAATTTTGTTGGTGCTTCTCGATCTTTTCGCATCTGTGCATAGAAGGCTTTCTTTTTTAATTCTGCGGCTGGTAATCCTTGATCTATATTAGGATCGTTTATCGTGGACTTGGATTGGTTTAGTTTCTTTTTATTTCTGGATTTTGAGGCGAATCTTGACAGGTTATCTTCTTTAGCATTATTGGTGGTTGCAGGTGTGGTTGAGTCATTCGGTACCGGATTGTTTTCTGAGTTATCTGTCTTGATATATTTTTCATAAAGTCCAAAACCCAATCGGCCAAAATAAACGATAGCCATTAAAATGGTCGCTATTTTTGTATTAAAGCCTGTCTCCGGTAGTAAGATGGAGATCCCAAGAATTGCAAATATTATCGCCCAATAATCTAGTTCCACCCAAAAAAGATTGTGTGCTGGTTTAACCATAACGTTTTGCTGACTTTTCGGATCTGTCATTATTTGGGCGGGACGTTTGTAGAAGTATCGTCCTAGAAGCCAGATGGGTACTGCACTGATTAATAAGGCCCAGCCGTGAAGATCTTCCCCTCCAAATCCATTACTCAATATAATTAAGACAAAAGGAATCAACGCTCCAAGGAATCCTAAACCTTTCCAGATAATCATGCAAATAATATTTTTGTTGTTACGTAAAAATTCGCTTTAAAAAATTTATTTCTCGCGGAGACACAAAGGCGCAGTACCTGTTCCGCACTTGTTTCGGAAGAATCTTTTAGCGCGGCTCTTCTATATTGTTTATCTCGCGCAGAGACGCAAAGACACTCAATCGTGTATATATTATATCTTGTTTCTTATCGCGGAGAAACAAAGACCTGCCTGGCATCTGGCGCAAAGGCCTTTTATCGTGTAGATCTTTATCGGTGAAAATTTTTATTTTTAAAATTCTCATCAAGTACTTATTGAATTGTTGCCTCCAAGACTTTTCTATCTTCAATGCCGAGGTAGCGTTCGATTTCTTGTTCTAGATATTTGGCTTTAGATAAATTTTTGACGGATAATAATTTTTGATGTTGTTGGCCTTTTGGATCGTTAATGACCATGTAGAGGGCAATCCCGATTCCATCACCAGAATGTTTTAAATAAATTTGATCGATATCTTCTACTGGAATGCTCTTGTCTTTTTTAAGATTTTTAGGGCTGGATTTTATGCTCAAGAATCGATCATTAATGTCGATATACGTGAAATACTTTCTGTAAAGAAATGCTTTGACAATAAAATATAAACTGACTAAAGTTGTAACGAAAGGGTAATAGAAAGCAATGCCTTCCACGAAATAAAGGAAGACGGCAGCAAGTGCAAAAATGGGAACAAGCGATACACCCCAAGCATCCAATCCTGAAACATGCTGCTTGATGGAGATTTCTAAATCGTCTTTATAATGAAACAAATCAATTCCTTCTGGTCGGAAGAAATTCTGCTTTACCTCTTCTTTAGTTTTTAAACTGGCTACTTCCTCTTCGATTGAAAAGATCACGTCGCAGCCACCACACTTGGCAAGGCTATTTTGTAAGTTGATATTCTCTGCTCCGATGTCTGTTGAACAAGAAGGACAAGTGACTTTCTTGAATACTTTAGGGAACTCTTTTTTGATTTTTGGGAGTTTGAGTCGTTCCGAGAACGAATCAGGAAGTGGGTCAGCGGGTTTGTATTGTTTGATAGGTTCTTTCATCGTTGGGAAGATAGGGAGAATTTATGGGATTGGGAAATTGTTTTTTTTTGGGAGGGTTGGATTAATACTCTTATTTTTTTTTAACACATAGGTATATAGGACACATAGCACTGCTAACGCGGTCGCCTTATCTGATTATTAATCCTTTAATGGCTTTAGCCTTGATAGTTTTATTCTTTTTAAACACCTTGGATCTACGTCCGGATATATTCAATTTCAGTTTAGAGACAATTCAGATATAGCTTTTGTTTTAACCAAGGTTCTTATTATTTTTTTTTGAACTAACCAAAAGCAGAAAACTCGCCTCATTTTCTCCCCCCTACCCAATCGCCTCCGGCACTTTCCGATCCTCAATCCCCAGATGCTTCTCAATCTCTTGCTCTAAATATTTTGCTTTAGAAAGCGAGCTTACGCTCAGCAAGGTTTTATGTTGTTGACCTTTGGAGCCATTGACGATCATGTGTAATGAAAAATAGCCACCGTGCATTTCTGAGTTTTTAATATAAATTTGGTCAATATCTTCGACTGGAAAACTACGGTCCTTTTTAAGATTATTGGGGCGGTGTTTAATGGTGAGAGATCGTTCGTTGATATCGATATAGGATTTTGCTTTGGCGTAGGTAAAGGCACGATAAATAAAAAACAGCGTACCAATAGCAAAGAAAATTGGATAGTTAATTGAGAATCCTTTTTTATAAAACATTAACGTAGACAGAAAAGCAAAGAATGGAAACATCCCCATCGCAAAAGCATCTAAGGGATGTATGAGTTGTCGCAAAGCGATTTCTAAGTCACCTTTATAATAAAATAAATCAATCCCTTCTGGTCGGAAGATTTCTTGTTTCATTTCTTGTTTGACTTTTAGGCTGTCTACTTCTTCTTCGATGGAAAAGATTACGTGACAGCTTCCGCATTTGGCGACGCTGTTGGGGAGGTCGATATGTTCTGCGTTTAGATTTTCAGCACAGGAAGGACAGGCGATTCTTTTGAATACTTTTGGGAACTCTTTTTTGATTTTAGGGAGTTCGAGTTTGTCTGGAACAGGATCGGCAGGTTTGTATTGTTTGATTGGTTCTTTCATCATTGGAAAGATAGGGAGAA
>CALGJS010000134.1 GCA_937927835.1 uncultured Saprospiraceae bacterium
TATCGTTACATGCCGCTAAAAAGTCGTCGTAAAGTGCTAAAAAGTGATAAAAAAGACGCGGAAGCTGAGGGCAATAATTAGCAAATAGCAAATAGCAAATAGCAAATAGCAAATAGCAAATAGCAAATAGCAAATAGCAAATAGCAAATAGCAAATAGCAAATAGCAAATAGCAAATAGCAAATAGCAAATAGCAAATTTCTAAAAAGATCAGATAAAACCAAACTAACCAGCTTAATTCCATAAATAAATTTCCACGACCGTGAAACCAATCCGCAAAGAATATGAAGATTTAGGGGTGGATGGATTCTATAAAAAATCTGGCTGGCATTATACCAATCCACACGAACCTCAGATTGCGATTCTCCTTGAGCAAAACAAAGAACAAATAAATTACGATAATGCACTAGATTTTTGTTGTGGAAGTGGAGAGGTAACCGCTACCCTAACCAAAATGGGTTTCGAAAACACCACTGGCAGCGATCCTTACACCCGACAAGCCTTTCAAAAAAGAACTGGTAAAAAAGCACTTTCTCTAACCTTTGAAGAGGTTATTCGAAAAGGGCTTCCCCAAAAATACTCAGCAGTCATTGCTAGCTTTGCACTACATCTTTGTCCACCAGAAAAACTCTATCCACTGGCGATGCAAATCTTTGAATCAACTACTCAACTAGTCGTCATTACTCCTCATAAACGTCCTCAACTAGAAAAACTTGATGGTATAAATCTTATTTTTACCGACGAAACTCCTACACCAAAAGGAAAACAAGTCCGACTAAAAATTTACGAACGAAATTATTAATTGCTATTGGCTTTTCGCCACTCACCCGCTATAGAAGAGGGCAAGTAGCCAATAACAAAAAAAACACTTTGATGGAACAACTAAAAAAATGCCTTGCCTGTCAACATCACACCTTTACCTCTGTTCAAAAAACGGCGGCCATGATGCACCCTTCAGGGGATACTTTTAATTTCGATCAATGTGACAACTGCGGTTTGGTTTTTCTAAACCCTAGAGTTCCAGTCGAAGAACTTGGTGAATATTATAGCGCATGGTATTTACCTTATCGAGGAGATGCCGCTTGGGGAAAATATGGAATGCTCGTCGCTGGTGATCAGAAAAAAATTGATCAAAAAAGAGTGGAAACCGTTACTAAATATGTCACGCCAAATCAAGATTCAACCGTCCTCGATATCGGTTGTGGTAAACCTGATTTTTTAAAATTACTACAAGAAAAATATCCATGCAATGCTATTGGGATAGACTTCTCTGATAGTGGTTGGGCGATGAGCAAATCATTGTATGCTAATCTAGAATTACACGTTGGAGAGATTGAAACAATTGAGCAATTTCCTGCACCGGATTTGGTGACCATGTGGCATTATCTGGAACATGATTACGATCCTGGCGCGACCTTACAGGCGCTTAAAGCCAGAAGCCATCCCGAAACACATCTCGTCATCGAAGTCCCCAATTTTGATTCTAAAACCAGAAAAGATTATGGTCCTCACTGGGCAGGTTATCACACGCCAAGACATACCGCACTTTGGACCCCAGAAACCATGAAAATCTTATTAGAAAATAATGGTTGGCAAGTCGTCTCTTCCTATAGCTACGGAACACTAGACCCATACACCCTAAAATGGATGAGCGAAATGGAAAAACGTGGAATAGATTGGTCTAAAAGTATGGAGCCTGAATTCTGGGGCTATGTCCGAGGGAAAATGTCCTATATGCCAGTAACCATGTTGAAAAAACAACGATCGCTTGGGTTTATGACTTGTGTGGCAAAACCTGCTAATTGAAAATGCTGGTTAGCTGGTTGGCTTGTTGGCCAGTTAGCTTTCTTCTAAAGTATTTTAGGAAAAGAACTGATGGATTTTATGGAGTACTTGTTGCTAACTTTATTTTCTCATGCATTTTCAATCTGATGTCCTATTTGAATCAATTTCTCCTTTAGAATAGGATAAATGTTGGGATCAACTTCAAAGATTTCTTCATTTTCATTCTTTATCCTCCAACATTTAAAACAGATTTGAAGTATCCCGACTATTCTATCTTCTTTAGAATAGAAAGCAATGGAATCTCTATAGATTGAAGGACCAGAGACAGCTACCTGTTTTTGAATTTGAAACTTTGACTTTAGGACTACAAGAATTGATTTCAACTCTTTGTCATCTTTTTTGAATTTGCAAACAATTTCAGTTGATCTATGAAATTCTCCTTTTTTATTTATCAAAAGAGAATTATAAAGACCTATTTCGTCTTTTAAGTTTTCTATATTTTCAATCAATTTTGGCTTCTGCATGAATCTTGCAGACTCAATTTCTTTTTCTATTTGTTTAATCTTTTCTTGATTTTCTATTTCTAAGTTGATGAATTTTTCACCTCTTAAACCTGAATATGAAATTGCATATTCGAAATTTAAACTTTGAATATAACTTGAAAGATTATTCATTTTTTCGACTTAAATCTAAAAAACATATATTGAAGGAGGCTGTCTCGTAAGTTTTCCTTCGGCTTTTGAGCTTCTGTTTACTAAATTTAAAAGTTTAGTAAACAGAAGCTCAACCGACCTTAATAAAACAACTCAAATTCAACTCGACGATTTTTTTGTCGTCCCACCTTAGTATTATTATCTGCTACAGGTTTAGCTTCACCGAAACCTTCAAAGTTCATTCGGTCTCGATCAATCCCTTGTTTTGCAATAAGGTTTAGACAGGTAGCTGCTCGATTTTTAGATAAGGTCAAGTTATCACCTTCTTGGCCCGTCGAATCGGTGTGACCACTGATCTTAAGTTTTGCGTCCGGATATTTTTTCATTAGTGCTGCAACTTTTATTACGAGTCCTTTTGAATATTCTGTAAGATTTGCACTTGCTGGAAGAAAGACTACCTTGTTAATTGCCTCAGCGATTACTTTCTTTTCTTCCGTGGTCATTTTCACTTCAGGACAACCGTTACGAGAAGCTGGTCCTGCGCGATTCGGACATTTATCATCTGCATCCGCTACTCCATCACCATCTTTGTCTGCCACTGCTGGTTGCTCAATAATTGCTGCCTTTGCAGGGCAACCATTATTAGCCGCCGTACCTTTTACGTTAGGACATTTATCCTCTTTATCATAAACTCCATCCATATCTTTATCTGAAGGACATCCTCTATTGGCTGCAATTCCAGCTAGTTGAGGACATTTATCTTGAGCATCCGCTATCCCATCACCATCTTTATCTGCCATTACTGGTTTTGCAGGTTTAGCAAGGATCGCTGCTTTATCTGCGGTGATTTCATTATCTTTTGTTTCTGTTTTAGCAGGACAACCTTTATCTGGTCCAGCGACATCTGGACAAAGATCATCTGCTCCAACAAACCCATCACCATCTAAATCTTCATCATTTAATTCTGGACAACCTTCGTTACGCTGATGACCTTTTGTATTTGGACAACGATCGAAATAATCGTCCACACCATCACCATCCGCATCTTCCGGGCAACCATTTGCCAACGCTAAACCTGGCTCAAAAGGACAATCGTCTTCCGAATTTGGAATGCCATCCTTGTCACTATCTCCCATATCTATGGCACTATCTACAACAGCTATTTCATCAGAAACGATGTCCAGATCGCCGGAGCGTTGGAAGCCAAAGAAGTAAAATAGCCAACCAAAAAATAGGATAACAAGAAGCGCAATAAAGAAATCATTGCGGTCTTTTTTGTCTTTAAAATTTAAAGGGGAGTTGCTCATTGTTTATGTAAGTTGGTTATGATTGTTTTCTCAGAAGGAAGAAGTCGTCGGTAATTTCGGTGTAGATCAGGAATAAAGTAGATCTACCAAGTATACAAGTATACAGATACCTCGTTTAGACGATATTAAACTTAATATGTCACAATATTCCAAACATTATTTAAGAGCTCTTTTTTCAGAAAGAGAAGGGTGATTTGGTATCATTTTTAAGCGAAAACCAGCTGATTTTAGTTTTTTGATAATACCCTTTTTGCCTCCCAAGTGACCGGCCCCTACTGCAGTAAATAGCGTTTGTTCGCTTACTAATAAAGCGATTCGTTCTGCCATCAACTCATTTCGATCATAAATCATCATTTTGCGGAGTTTTCCAGTACTTTTTTTAGCAGATTTCAAAATCTTGGAAAGGTCACCTCTTTGGTATAAACTGGATAATTTTAATAAATTCTTTCTAAAGCGAGAGACATTTTTCACCATAGACCAAAGCGCTGCCGCCTGATAATCCAGTGGAATGCTATCCATTAAATCAATCTGCTCTTGAACTGTTTCGATCCCTAATAAAATTCGATTTTCCTTTTCTGCGAACTCCCAAAGAAATCGGTCGAGGGAAACCGGCTGATCATCGTTCAGTAGGCTACTCGTTACAAAATTGGTCAACATCATTGGCTTCGCTCGAACAAAATGCTCAATAGACATTCCAGTTGTTTTTAAGAAGAACCGACCAATCTTTGCATATTTTTTAGGATTATAGAAATCAGAAAGAAAGGCTCCTTCGGGTAAATCCATCGACTGTTCACTGAGTAGTAGTTCTGCTTCATTCAGGTTTATTTCGGTAGCAAACGTATCGCAAGTTTGAATTTTTTCACAAACCAAATCTTGATAATCAAAAGCACGAATATCTCGGACATGCATCGTTCCAAACAGGTAGGAAGTACCGGGTAGGTTAGGCTTATCAATTTGCCAAAGGAGTTGAGGTTGCTTTTTTTGGGACTTAGCCATTGAGGGATACGGTTAAAAGACATTCTAAAAAAAAATCACGTACCGTAAGCACGGCACGTGAAAGTTTCTCTTATAATTGATCATGCAAGTTCCTGCTTATGCCGGCTGATAATTAAATGGCAAAATCCGCGAATCTTTGACCGTAGATAAAGTCATTAATGTTTTTAGACGTTCGATCTCTTCAATTTGAGAAAGGGTCTTAAACAACAGCTTTTCGTAAGTAGGAATATCTTTACAAACTATTTTGATTAAAAAGTCTGCTTCACCAGTAATGATGTAACACTCTGTAATCTCATCGATTGCTTTAATTTTGTCTAAGAAGTGGTTTAGAGCACCTTCTTTTTGCCACGCTAAAGAAACGAGCACAAAAGTCTTTACATTTAAACCAATACTTTGTTGGTTAACTACTGCATGGTAAGATTCAATAATCCCAGATTGCTCCAGTTTCTTTACTCTTTCCAAGGTTGGTGCAGGAGATAGTCCAATTTGCTTCGATAAGTCAAGGTTGGTAATCTTACTGTGTTCTTGTAATATTTTTAAAATCTGTAAATCAATTTTGTCTAGCTTGCTATCTGTACCAGTGATACTATTATCCATAATTTTAGTTTCTTTTTTAATTTAATTCGGCTGCAATTTATTTACAAAAAAAATAAAATACAAGCAATTAGGTAAAAAAACCATTAATTATTTGTTAATAAAGGCTTTTTCATGATTATATTGGAATTTTATTCTGGATACGAGAAAACGCTAAATAAGGTTACAATAATAAAAAATACGCCGAAAAAGTACTTTTCGGCGTATCTGTGTTAAATTTTCTTTTAAAAAACATTCCTTATGGGAAAATACCCAAAGCAATATAATCACTACTGATCTTCTGTAAAGCGCTAATGAAAGCAGCCGTACGTAGGTCTTCCACTTTTCTTTTTCGCTTCTTAATTGCGCGAATTTCATTGTAAGCAGTAATCATTGTTTCTTCTAGACCAGAACGTACCAAGTCCACCTCATCGGCTCCTCGTGTTAGGAAATCTCTTTCCTTCATTCCGATAGTCTTTCCCGTCAATCTTTCTACCAATGCTACAATATTAGTGTAGGTTTGGTTATCAAAACGTTTTTCCATTCGGCCAAAACGCATGTGAGAAAGGTTCTTTAACCATTCAAAATAAGAAACAGTTACCCCACCTGCATTGATATACATATCCGGAATTACCATAATTCCTTTTTTACGTAGAATCGCATCTGCTTCTGAAGTTACGGGACCGTTAGCCGCCTCTGCAACGATCTTTGCTTTGATACGCTTAGCGTTATCTACTCGGATTTGATTTTCAAGTGCCGCTGGGATTAAGATATCACAATCAATCTCCAATACTTGCTTACGTTGAGGAAGTTCCTTAGCACCTGGGAATTTCATAATAGATCCCGTCTTTTTAAAGTGCTTAAGCAATTTAGCAACATCAATTCCTTTTTCATTGTAGATCGCACCATCGTGCTCGGCGATACAAGTAATCAAAGCATCTCCTTCTTCTTGGAAGATTTTCGCACAGTAGCTTCCTACGTTACCAAAACCTTGAATTGCTACGCGTTTTCCTGCTAATCCAGGAGTAAGTCCAAGCTTCTCCATATCATCTTTGTGACTACAAGCTTCTCGTACTCCGTAAAATACACCACGACCAGTCGCTTCCGTTCTACCTTGGATACCATTTTGGTGAACAGGTTTTCCAGTTACACAACCAGCAGCATCAATTTCTCCTCCTTTAAAAGAGATATACGTATCAAGAATCCAAGCCATCTCTCTTGAACCTGTTCCATAATCAGGAGCGGGAACATCAATACCAGGGCCAATAAAATTTTTACGGATCAATTCTGCCGTGTAACGACGTGTGATTAATTGTAATTCATTTTCAGAATATTCTTTTGGAGAAATTTTCACTCCACCTTTTGCGCCACCGAAAGGAACATCTACGATCGCACACTTATAAGTCATCAACGAGGCCAAAGCCATCACTTCTTCTTGGTGGACTTTTTGAGAATATCGGATTCCTCCTTTCGTAGGAAGACGGTGGTGACTATGCTGCACTCGATAAGCTTCGATTACTTGGTAGTCTTTTCCGATTTTTACTGGGAAACGCATCTGGTAAACCGAGTTACAGGCTTTAATTTGTGCCAATAATCCTTTTGGTATAGCAGTGTGGGCGGCTGCCCGATCAAAGTTGCTACTTACACTTTCAAGAAAGCTGACCGTAGCAACGGGTTGTTTAACTTTTTTAGCTTTTGCCATGATTAATAATTTGGTCCTCTAATTTTGTTAATTTTTTATCCATATAAAACATAAAACAAATAAGGCCAATAAAACCAACGACAATTACCGCCACAACCACATAGATTTTACCAGTACTACGCATAAAGTCCATACCAGGACCTTCTTGGGCAGCCAAAAGTGGTGTGATAGAAAAAAGAAGTGAGCAAAGTAGCCAGATTATACGATGTTTCATACAATTTTAGTTAAGGTGGGTCAAACTTCGGTTTTTTTTTTAGCAATACAAAATGTATGTGTAATTACTTTTCGAAGTGCCCGAATATGGGCAATATTATTTGAAGTTGTTTAATAATTAAACAAGAATCATTGCTTTTAATGATAAAAAAGCAGTTTAGCAGGATGCTTCCCTATGCTCGTTTTTTAGGTATTAATTT
>CALGJS010000135.1 GCA_937927835.1 uncultured Saprospiraceae bacterium
TATAAAAGAACAACACGATAGAAGGTCTTCCGAAACAAGTTCGGAACAGGTGCTGCGTTTCTGCGTTCTCCGCGAGAAAAATTTTTCACACATAAATATATCCACGATCGAGTGTCTCTCCACGAGAAAACACTCTCAAACAAATCTCTTCCTCCCCTACTTAAACCGCGCCGTCAACCTCAACCCAGTACTAAATAAATTAACCGCACCATTCCCAATCCCCGTCAACGGTATTTTTGCATAAGGTGAAATTTGTAAACTCGTATGCTTGCCAAATTTATGCTGGTATCCAAATGAAACCTGCCCTACTCCTAACAAATGATTATTCACCATATTGTCCGTCCAATTTGCTTTTAAGTCCGTACGATTGATAGCAGGATCATAAATAAAATCATACCATTCACTGCTCATCAAATAAGTAGTTGCACCTAAACTGGTAAACCATCCATTCTCATTCGCATCCTTAAAATAATAATTCACCGCTACTGGAATTTCAATCACCGTACATTTTCCTGCGAATTCCATCGGAACAATTTCATCGGTCCAAAACCCTGGTTCCGTTTTATATTTCGCTCCTTCTCCAAGGTATCGTTTTTTACTCACTCCTACTCCAGCGATTAATTCAAAACGCTTACTGATTTGGTATCCTAGTTCTAGGCCTAAATAATAGCCTGCTTTTGCCTCGCCTGTTCCTCCCACAAAAGAGAACTCTGGTCCAGCCGTCAATCCAACAGAAAAGCGATTACGCAATTTTGGTTGTTCTTGCGCTTCTACTCCATTATTATTTTCCAGTGCAATAGCTGGCAATTGAATAGCGGAAAGACGATCTGCGTTGTTGACTAGAAAAGCCATTTTCCCAGATGGAATCAAAGTGGCCAAATTTGTATGTTCCGACCGTACGGGGTTTGGACCGGTCGTGAACATACGCTGTTTTTGGGCAATAAGTTTTTGAGGGTTGGGAGAAACGGCTTGAATGCTTAGATTTTCATTCGAACCAGCTTCCCCTTTATCGAAAAACTTAGGTGTGGAGGATGTGTGTTTAGGGTTTTGATTGTTTGTTATTTTCTTGTATTCTACAATACTAGGCAAGTCCATTGCGATAGTCGCTTCACTTTTGGTGTCAATTGTTTTGGTTGTATTTTGACTTTCAGTTTTGGTTATTATGTTTTCAGTTACTAAAGAGGTAATTGTTTTTTCTACTTTTTTTGCTTTAGCTGAATTATCTATTACCGTCACCTTTTCATCAGTGGTCGTCTTTGTCGTAGAGGTCGCAATATTTTGTTCCAATCGGTCGGACGGTTCTACCAACTTACTATTTGAGGTATAATATTTTAAACCAAAAATACCCGTCAAAGCTACTAGTCCAACTAGGAGCCACCAACCGATAACACGGCGATTTCGCTCTTTATCTTGTTTATCCAACATCTCGTCCATAGAATCCCAAGCGTCTTCACGATAAGTGAAATCGTATCGCTCCGAACCTTTCTGGAAGAGTGCGTCTATTTTTTCTTTATTAATATCATCCATGCTGTGTCACTTTTAGATGTTCCGCTACGAGTAGCTGCAGTTTTTGTCTTGCTTTTGATAAGTTCGATTTACTCGTTCCTATCGTAATGCCTAATTTATTAGCGATCTCTTCATGCTTAAAACCGTCAATTACATGCATATTGAAAACCGTACGGTATGCCAATGATAAAGATTGTACCATTCCAATTAATTCTTTGTATCCAATTCGACTCAAGATATCCTCTCGGTCACTTAGGTCATTTACTTCATCAATATCAGTGTGCATCAATAACTTATTTTCTTTTTTTACATAATCAATCGACGTATTCACGACGATTTGTCTAAACCAAGGTTTGAATGGTCGATCAGGGTCAAATTTATCGATACGGTCAAACACCTTTAAAAAGCTGTCATTCAATATCGAAATAGCACCCGCCTCGTTTTTAGCGTATCGAAACCCGATACTCATCCCGTAACCATAAAAGAGCTTATAAAGCGCTTGCTGGTCTTTACGGTTTCGCTTACGACAACCTGCTAAAATATTCGTTAAATTCTGATTCATTTGTAATTAAAGTTCCCTTTTCTAAACCCAATACTTCATTTTTTCTGAAAGGGTTGCCTAGAATATAAATTTTATTTTCAAGTTACTTATATCACTCCCTAATAAATTGTCTTTAAATCAACATAAGGCAGGATCGCTAAATCAACCTTAAGGAGATGTCCTCTTTACGACATTCACTATTTCAGAACCATTTTCTTTGAAATTACGTTAAAAGAGTTTAATAATTATTATAGAAAAAAACTATTCAAAATCGTTTAATCCAAGCTTTTATGTCTAAAATATCTGAACTCATCGGTAATACTCCTTTGGTAGGAATTCGCCGAATCATTCATAAAGATCATATTCAAGTTTATGCTAAATTAGAAGGCCAAAATCCCGGTGGTAGTGTCAAAGACCGTGCAGCCTACGGAATGATCTCAAAGGCATTGGAACGAGGAGACTTAAAAAAAGAGGATCATCTGGTCGAAGCGACTAGTGGAAATACCGGAATTGCCCTAGCAATGATTGCTTCGGAGTATAAATTGCCCATTACCCTGATTATGCCAGAAAATTCTACCCAAGAACGCGTAGATACCATGCGTGCCTACGGTGCCGAAGTCATCCTCACGCCCGCAAAAGGAACCATCGAATATTCTCGTTCTTACGCACAAGAACTGGTCGATACCAAAGGATATGTCATGCTCAACCAATTTGCCAACGACGATAACTGGGGTATGCATTACGAAACTACCGGACCGGAAATCTGGCGCGATACCGATCATAAAATCACCCACTTCGTTTCAAGCATGGGCACAACTGGAACGATCATGGGCGTCTCTCGCTATCTAAAAGAACAAAATCCCGAGATACAAATCGTTGGGGTACAACCAACAGATGGCAGTAGAATTCCCGGTATTCGACGCTGGTCTCCAGAATTTTTACCAAAAATATTCGATGCCAGCCGTGTTGATCAAATTATAGATGTCTCCGAAACGGAAGCCAAAACCATGATGCGCCGCATGGCCAAAGAAGAAGGTATCTTTGCCGGAGTCAGCAGCGGTGGCGCAATGGCTGCCGCCGAAAAACTGAGCCAAGAAATTGATCATGGCGTGATCGTTTGTATTGCTTGCGATCGTGGGGATCGGTATCTGAGTTCGGGGGTTTTTAGTTGAAAATGCTGCTTGCTAGGATGTTCAATCTACGCTACAAAAGGGAAAAGATTTCTTGTGCATTTTTTCGAAAAAAATGTATAAAAAAATACTGCGACCACGCTGTGGTCGTTCGTTTAACGCTAACTATGTTAGCTAACATACTGTGACCGCTCTGCGGTCATTTTCCCTGTCAAAGTTATGACCGCAGAGCGGTCACAGTATATTAGCCAAGGTTTGGCGTCGGAAGTTTCGACCACAGCGTGGTCGCAGTATTTCGTAAAAAGTGCAGAAGTTTTTTTTGTTAATTGAACACCCTAGCCAAAAGCAAAAAAACTCCTCAGTTTTCCTTAGTTTTGCTAAATACCAATACAACCATAAAACCACCAAAACCAGTAAAAAAAACATACATGATTTCCGTAGAAAAAACACCTTTTAAAGACGTTCCGCAATTCAGTTCTCGCGATGTGGCCTATGTGGACAATGCTGAACAACTTCGTCCTTTCTTTAAGTATCCAGTAACCATCGAAGCCTTTGAGCAAGTCTTTAAAGATAAGGCTAAAGATCAAACCGATCGTGCGACTTTGGTGAAGGTATTAAAAGAACAATATGCTTCGCTAGAAACTAGTGCGGCCGTTTTAAAAAATATCGAAGCCTTAGAAAAGGAAAATACTTTTACGATTATTACGGCGCATCAACCCAGTCTTTTTACGGGGCCGCTCTATTATATTTATAAAATAATTTCTACTATCAATTTGGCGCGCCAACTCAACGAGCGGTATCCAGATTATCATGTGGTTCCGGTTTTTGTGACAGGTGGAGAAGATCATGATTTTGAAGAAGTTCAAAAAGCCAATATTTTTAATAAAACTTTGGTTTGGGAAAATGACGAAACTGGTTCGGTGGGTGCAATGAAAACAGATAGTCTTCAACCCGTGCTAGCAGAATTAAAAGACCTGCTCGGGACCAGCCCAAATGCGGAGGAAATCTATCAATTGATTCATAGTGCTTATTCTGAAAATAAAGTATATGCTAACGCGACCATTCAGATGGTCAACAGCTTATTTGGTGCAGATGGTTTGGTGGTGGCAGGAATGAATAATCCAGATTTAAAACGAGGTTTTATTCCAATTATCAAAGCAGAATTAATTCAACAAGCTTCTCATAAATTAGTCGAAGCGACCAGCGACCAACTCAACGAAGTAGGTTTTAAAGCGCAAGCGACTCCTCGTGAAATCAACTTATTCTATCTTCGAGATCAAGTTCGAGAACGGATCGTTTTTGAGGAAGGCATCTATAAAGTTTTAAATACCGACTTTAAATTTAATGAGACCGAATTACTCGCAGAAGTAAATCAACATCCGGAACATTTTAGTCCCAACGTAGTGATGCGTCCACTCTACCAAGAAAAGACCTTCCCCAATCTTGCCTATATCGGTGGTGGCGGAGAACTGGCTTATTGGTTAGAAAGAAAAACACAATTTGATCATTTTAATCTTAACTACCCGATGTTGATTCGCCGAAATTCCGTGCTTTGGTTAGACAAAGGAATGAGTAAAAAAATCGCCAAACTAAATTTATCTGTTCAAGATATTTTGGTAGAAACAGAATCCCTGATCAAAGTATTCTTAAAAAGAGTGTCCGACGAACCGTTACATCTTACTCCAGAAAAAGAACAACTTCAAAAAATGTTCGATAGCATCGCCGCTCGAATCAAGACCATCGACTCTACCCTAGAGGCAACGGTAAAATCCGAAGGTGCTCGACAAATCAAAAGTCTAGAAAATCTGGAAGGCCGCCTTATCCGCGCAGAAAAACAAAAGCACGACGTCGCCGTCAACCAAATCCGAGCGGTCAAAGACAAACTATTTTTTAATAATGGGCTACAAGAGAGACGAGATAATTTCTTATCTTTTTATGTAAAATATGGTAAAGAGTTTTTTGAAATTTTAAAACAAGAATTGGACCCGATGGATAAGCGGTTTGTGGTTATT
>CALGJS010000136.1 GCA_937927835.1 uncultured Saprospiraceae bacterium
AAATTTAGAAAAAACACAAGTTGGTAACATTGAACTCAAAGCAGATTGTGCTTTTGTCGCCGTAGCCACCGAAGTCGTAGAAACGCTTATTCCTTTGGTAAATAATACGAGACTGAAAAAAAAGAAGGTGAGGATATTTGAAGTCTAATTTAGTTAATCAGTTATATTGGTTAATTAGTGCCCGCGAACGCAACACTAATTAACCAATATAACTCATCCACCATTTTCACTATTAATCCAAGACTAGAACTAAAATCTAAAGATCAAAAAATCCACATATCCTCATCCCAATTACTCCGGTCTAAACGCCGGCATCATCTTCTCCATTCTTTGTCCAATCAAATCACTAAATACATTTTGATCCGTAGCATTAGTTGGAAGTACAGCGATCTGGACATTATCCGCTAATTCTTTATTTACCAAATAAGAAGCATACGTTGGATTCTCTGAGCAAAGTTTAGCAAAGCGCATCTCCGAGTCCAATTCGTCTAATCGCATCCGCTTTTTCTTTTCGACAGCAAGGTTATCTATCTCTCGTAATCTTTGCAGTTCTAAATCTTTTAGTTCCGTCTGTCTTTCCAATTCTGCGGAGGCAAGCACCCGATTACGTTCTGCTTCATTGGATGTTTTAAGAAGCGCTACTCGATTTTGTGTTTCCGCTTTAGCCATCTCAATTGCACGTTGACTCTTTTCGGTTTTTGCTTGAATCTCTTGTAAACGTCCGGCTGCCTCTGCTTTTACAATCGCTACTTTACCGTCCGCTTTTGCCTTTTCTTTTTCTGCTTCCGCCCGAGCCAGGTCAGCAATTTGTCGTTGTTTAATTCGCTCTAACTCTTGGCGCTGCATTCCTGCCTCTTCCATTGCCTTGGTGTAATTATTAGGAAATACTAAATTAGAAACAATTACTTCTTTGATACTGATACCATCTTCCCCAAGTCGTCCATAAAGATTAGATTTGATATCATCCAAGTACTGTTGTCTTTGTGGGCTAAAAACAGAATCCACACTTTCATAAGTATTTGATACGGTACTCGTAATTTCAAAACAACGTGGTACGATAATTTTTTGATAATAATCATCTACTGAAGGAAACTGAGTTTTAAAATCTTCTTCATTTTCAATTTTCCAACGAACCGCCAATTGCATACCCATTGGAACACCATCTCCCAATCGGATTTGATTTAACGTATGCTGATGCACTTGATCAAAACTAAGCGGTGAGACTTCTTCCGGATTAATCGTTTCCGATAGTTCGGCAGCAACTTTATCGTGTTTGATTTTATAATAAACCAATACGCCAGCGAAAGTTAAAGTTAAAAGAGTAAGAGCGATTCCAAGATGCAGGTACTTTTTCATTTTATTTGATTTAAAGTGAAATAATAGATTGTTTGTACTTGCAAGATGCAGAGAATCCTAAGTTATTAACGGCGTGTTCTAGTATTCGGGGAAGATGGATGAGTATTCGTTGTAGAGACAATATATAAGTTATCACTTTAATTGCTTAGTATCTTTTTATACATTTTTTTAAAAAATTTCATTAAAATACTAAAAAATGAAAAATAGAGTCAACAAGTTGATCTTATTTGGCTATATTTGAACAAATAACATTATAATCATGCCATTATTTGGAATAACAGAAGAGCAAATTCTAGACAGAATCAAGTTTGAAAACCCGTGGTGGATTGACGGAAAGATAGATGACTTCTACCAGTCGATGAAGAGGAGACTATATTTCCCCGAGTTTCTTTCCTTAGTGAATGAACATACTATAAAAAGAGCAGTCGTTCTAATGGGTCCTAGAAGAGTTGGTAAGACAGTAATGATTTACCATACTATTCAGCAATTAATCGAAACTGGAATTGACCCCAAAAAAATTTTTTATTTATCAATAGAGACTCCACTACTCAACGGTATTGGGATTGAAGAACTTTTCAACTATTGTAGGAAAGCAGTTGGAAAGGAAGATGACTTAAAAGGGTTTTATGTATTTTTCGATGAGGTCCAATACTTAAAAACTTGGGAAGTACATTTAAAATCCCTTGTCGATTCTTATCATCATATAAAATTTATCGTTTCGGGATCTGCAGCTGCGGCTCTAAAATTAAAGAGTAATGAATCAGGAGCGGGAAGATTCACAGAATTCACACTACCTCCTCTGACATTTCACGAGTATATTCATTTAAAAAATCTGGATCATTTGATTATTCCAAAACAAAAAAAATGGAATGAACACAATTTAACTATTTTTGATACTATAAATATTGGTGTATTAAATAATCATTTTCTTGATTACATAAATTTTGGTGGTTATCCAGAAGTTTCATTATCCAAAGAAATACAGGCAAATCCAGAGAGATATATCAAAAGTGATATTATTGACAAAGTTCTATTAAGAGATTTACCTAGTCTTTATGGCATACCAGATGTTCAGGAGTTAAACTCTCTTTTTACAATGATTGCTTTCAATTCGGGTAATGAATTTTCATATGATAAATTATCAGTTTCTTCAGGGATATCTAAAAATACGATAAAGAAATACATTAGCTATTTAGAAGCAGCCTTTCTGATAAGAGTAGTTAATAGAATAGACTTGAGTGGTAAGAAATTTAAGAGAGCTAATTTTTTTAAAATTTACTTGACTAACCCCTCTCTAAGAAGTGCATTATTCTCACCTATTAATGCTACAGCAGAAGTTATGGGTAACATGGTAGAAACAGCCATATATTCACAATGGTTTCACAGATATTGGCAAACACCTTATTATGCTAGATGGAAAAATGGAGAAGTAGACATCGTTGGCCTAACCTCAGATAATCTAAAACCTGCCTGGGCAGTTGAAATAAAATGGAGTAATCGTTATTATGAACAACAAAACGAGTTAAAAAGTCTGTCAAATTTTTTGGCAAAAAATAAACTTGAAAGAGCCATTGTAACTACTATTGATATTACAGCCGAAACAAAATTAAAAGATTTCACTTTTCACTATATGCCTTCTGCCTTATATTGTTATACTGTTGGAAGACGAACCCTCGAACCCCTCGAATAAAAAAAAGGGCAGCATCTTTATGATACTGCCCTTTAAATAAAATATTTTATTTTTTATTCGTTCTCCGTTACACCTTGTACGAGTAAGGAGATCTTATCATTTAAAACTTCTACGAAGCCTTTTTCGATAGCAAATACTTTACGTGAGCCATTCTCTTCAATGATCCGAACAGATCCTTCTTTAAGAGCAGAAACTAAAGCAGCGTGTCCTTTTAAGATTTCAAATGCACCGCCAACGCCAGGCACCTTTAAGGACTTAATTGATCCTTCAAATACCGTTCGGTCTGGTGTTAATACGCTTATATTCATTTTAAAAGAATTTTATTACTAAAGAATATTGATTAGGCAACCTCAGCAAGGATACGCTTACCTTCAGCGATTACTTCTTCGATGTTTCCTTTCAAGTTGAAAGCTGCTTCAGGATACTGATCTACTTCTCCGTTCAAGATCATCTTAAATCCTTTGATCGTATCTTCGATTGGCACCAATACACCTTCCAATCCTGTAAACTGCTCAGCTACGTGGAAAGGCTGTGATAAGAAACGCTGAATACGACGTGCTCGGTGTACCACCTGCTTATCTTCTTCAGAAAGTTCTTCCATTCCTAAGATCGCAATGATATCCAATAATTCGTTGTATCGCTGTAAGATTTGCTTAACTGCCTCAGCTGTATCGTAGTGATCGTCTCCAATAATCTTTGGATCCAAAATACGAGAAGTAGAATCCAATGGATCCACCGCAGGGTAGATACCTAAAGAAGCAATTTTACGAGAAAGTACCGTAGTTGCATCCAAGTGAGCAAACGTCGTTGCCGGTGCTGGATCCGTTAAATCATCCGCAGGTACATATACCGCCTGTACAGAAGTAATAGAACCTCGCTTAGTAGAGGTAATTCGCTCTTGCATCAGCCCCATCTCTGTCGCCAATGTTGGCTGGTATCCTACCGCTGAAGGCATACGTCCTAATAAAGCCGATACTTCAGAACCCGCTTGGGTAAATCGGAAGATATTATCAATAAAGAAAAGGATATCTTTTCCACCAGTAGGATCACTCATATCACCATCTCGGAAATATTCAGCAATGGTCAATCCAGATAAAGCTACTCGCGCACGAGCCCCAGGAGGTTCGTTCATCTGTCCAAATACCAATGTTGCTTTAGAAGTACTTAATGATTTTTTATCTACTTTAGATAAATCCCATCCTCCTTCTTCCATACTGTGCGTAAAAGCCTCACCATATTTAATTACATCAGATTCAATCATCTCTCGTAGCAAATCGTTTCCTTCACGTGTACGCTCTCCTACTCCAGCAAATACAGAGATACCTTCGTAACCTTTCGCAATATTATTCATCAATTCCATGATCAATACCGTCTTTCCTACTCCAGCTCCTCCAAACAATCCAATCTTTCCACCCTTTGGGTAAGGCTCGATCAAATCAATTACTTTAATACCAGTATATAGAATCTCTGTTTCTACCGATAATTGATCATATGCAGGTGGCTTACGGTGAATCGGCATGGCATCCGCTCCCTTAGGAACTTCTCCAATTCCATCAATTGCTTCTCCTACTACGTTAAATAAACGTCCCATGATCTGGTCTCCAACAGGCATACTAATCGGCTTTCCACCATCCACTACTTCCATTCCACGTACTAAACCATCCGTAGAGTCCATCGCGATCGCACGAACGCTGTCTTCTCCTAGGTGACGTTGACACTCTAAAATAAGTGTTTCACCATTTTCACGCTTAATAGTTAGCGCATTTAAGATTTCGGGTAAGTCTGAATTTTCGCCAGAAAAGCTAATGTCCACAACGGGTCCAATGACTTGAGTAATTTTACCAATATTTGCCATAATCCTTTTGTATTAATTATAATTGTCGAATGTTACGTGAAGTTATTTAAAAATGAAACACAATGGTTACGGCTAAGTCATTCCTTGCCAATACTTCACAAATTTATCGGCACCGTAGCTTTGGCTACGAACCTCAAAATTTGTATCGTCTTGACAAGCAAGCACTTATCCTCACCTTTTGTGAGCATTCTTAAAGAACTTCTATTGTCAGTTTCTTAAAAACGGTGCAAAGATAGTATTTTTATACGTA
>CALGJS010000137.1 GCA_937927835.1 uncultured Saprospiraceae bacterium
ATTGTTTACGCGATTTCTATTTTCTAGCTGACCGCCAGATTTGATCATGACTCCATCTCTGTTAATCAATCTATTCTCATTCATTATCTTTCCAGAGAGTTCCAAACTAGCGTTGTTGCGTATAATACCTGTATTGTTCAGTACCGAAGCGGACTGAACAGCAAAACTTCCATTATTAACAATCAGTCCACTGTTTCCTAATGCGCTATTGATTTGTAATTTAGCATTTGCATTGATTCGGATTTCTCCGGAAGCAGCATTTACTAATTCACTACCAAAAGGAAAGTCAACAAATCCGGTTACCATTAATGTACCAGCGTTTTCTAGCTTTTGAGTAGTAACAAATTTTCCGGAAACAGTAAAAGAACCATCATTACTGATCGGTCCGTTGCTATTAAAATCTCCAAGGCTGTTAAAAGTACCCAGGTTATTCAATTCCGCAGAAGCGGCATGTTCGTAAGTACCGAAGTTATCAAAAACTCCTTCATTGTTAAAAATACCATCATTATCAAATACCATAGAACCGGCATTGATAAAATAGTTATTGTTATTAATAATACCACCACCAAAATTGATGATTGTTCCATTATTAAAAACAACCGTGTTAAAAGTAAGGGTACCGGCATTTTGAATGGTAAAGTCAATCACCGGGCTACCACCGTAAATCGGAGAATTTCCACCCTGCATTACAGGTAAAGTGACCGTCTGGCCACTGGTAGGAATTCCAGCCGTCCAGTTAGCGGCATCATTCCAATCATTGCTGACTGCTCCAGTCCATAAGGTTTGAGCATTCAAGCATAAAACACATAAGGTAAAAACCAACGTGTACAAGAATCTTTTCATTTTAGAAAATTTTGATAAATAAATAGTGTTTAATTGTCTTAGGTAGCTATCAGGGAATAACTCCTATCTTATTTCGTGGGGGAAATAAATACAAAGAACAGTTGGAGGAATTTTAAAGGGAGAATTTTTTGGGAGGATATACCTTTATATGGTATTTGTGTAAGTACTTTTCAGGTTGGTTTTGTAAGAAGGGGATAGACTTTTATCGTCGATTCAGGCATAAAAGTATAGGCATTTAAAAGATATGTCAATTTTATTTATGACTATTAAAAAAAATACCAGATTAAGGGTAGATATAAAATATAGTTTTAAAAACATATAAAATGATAGTCACATTTCCCGTCTTTTAGAATAAAATTTTGAAATATATCTATTTTACCCTACCTTTATAGGCGGTTTTCAAATTATAAACTATAAAATTACTTTTCCTAATCAAATAACTTTACTAAATGAAAAAATTTCTATTAGGCTGCTGTGCCAGTCTGCTACTTTTCAGCTGCGCCAAAGAGGAAACGCCCAACTTAGATTTGCCTCAAAAAGACCAACTTGTTTCCAAGACGGAAATAAACCAGCATATCCGAACGGTTATGGATCGTGATGGAATTTATGACTGGAAGCATGCTCCAGCCCCTATTCTATTTAGTGCTGCCATGCATAGTGACTCTATCTTTGCTATTGGCTATCAAACTGCAGCAACGGATGATATGGAAAGTAACATCCATTTGATTGATATAAATAGTCAAAAATGGCTTGATGCTAGGGATGAGATATTGAATATAGTTCTTAAAAACGAGCAAGCACTCAATCCTGAGATGACCGTTTTAGATCTACTACCCTATGGTTTTCCTGAAGATTTACCTTCTATGGAGGTAAGAATCACCAATCCTGCTACGATCGCTATCTTACGAGAAAAGGAAGAAATTCGCTATTTAGAATCTATCAGTTATGTTTTAGCGCCCGATAATGCCATAGAGCGTAGCTCTTCCGGATGTGGAGCAGCACCTAATTATAATATCAATTCGGCTGATTATAATACCATTGCCCCTGGAACCAAGCGTAGCTGGCATCATGCTACCTCTGATGTTCCTTCGGCTTGGAACAATACAACAGGTAGTGGTGTAACGGTAGCCATTATCGATACAGGAATATCTGATCATCAAGATAACCTTGGTAGCCAGTTCAACAGTGGATATAGCTCTGGACGTTTTGTGCAACGATATAGTACAAAATACTCAGGAGCTTGGTGGTGGAAATCACTTGACCCTCCGCATGATCAATGTGGACATGGAACTCAAATGGCCGGATTGGCTACCGCCCCACGAAGTAATGATGGAAATGCTGTTGGAATCGCTTATAATGCTAACTTGATTGGGATCCGTGCGGTAGAAGATGTATTTATTTCTTCTGGTAACGAAAAAAGAGGGGTTAGAGATGCCTTAAAACTTGCGGGTAACCGTGGTGATGTAAAAGTGATCAGTATGTCTTTAGGTACTCCTTTTTCTAGTGGTACCGTCAGAGATGGTGTTTATTATGCTTATAACCGAGGAAAAATGATCCTCGCTGCGGCTGGAACTTCTTTCAGTTGGTCTAGTGGTTTTGGTGTTATCTTCCCTGCGACCATGAGTCAGACCGTGGCAGTAACTGGGGTAAAAGATGCCAGTAATATGGTAAAATGTAATGTGTGCCACAGTGGTAGCAAAGTAGACTTTGTGATGACCATGCAACGAAGTGTCAGCACCAGTCGTAATGCACTCACTCTCGTACCTGCCAATTCTAATCAACCTACTTATGTAAGTGGTTCTTCCGCCGCAACCGCAAGTGTCGCTGGTATCGCTGCATTGATTTATTCCAGTCATCCGGGTGCTACCCGTTCGCAGGTATATAATGCGATGAAGCAGCAAGCTAATTTCTATCCTAGTAAAAACAGTAATTTCGGCTGGGGAAGAATCGATGCTAATGATGCCGTTAATATGAATTTTTAAGGACGGTTGAAACGCTTCGCTTGTTGAAATGTTGAAATGTTGAAATGTTGAAATGTTGAAATGTTGAAATGTTGAAATGTTGAAATTAACATTTTTAAAATTCAAAAAAATAAAAGGCACTCCTTAATAATATAATAGTGCCAGATTTAAATAAAAATGGGCTGCTCCTATATTTGAGCAGCCCATTTTATTTTTATCATCTGAATAAGATTAGGGTGAAAATTATCTCATTAGAGTAAGGTCTCCCCGATAGATTTTTTTGAAATCATCTTTAAACAATACTTCTGATACAAATACATAAACCCCGTTCTCTGCCTTTTTCCCATTATAAGTCCCATCCCAACCTATCAATTCATTCGGACCAATATCTTCTCTGCTATACACTTGAGCCCCCCAACGATTAAATATTTTTAGAGATAAAACAGTCGCTACATCTTCTCCAATAGCCACATTAAAAAGATCATTTAATCCATCTCCATTAGGTGAAAAAGTATTAGGAATATAAACCTTTCTAAGTTTTTCTACCGTGACTAATTTCTCATCAAAGGCCTCGCAATTAGTCAAAGTATCTTTTGCCTGAACTTGGTATAATCGAGTGAAATTTGGTGTATCTGTAAACTCAACACAAGCAGCACAAATTGTAGTATCTAGTAATTTCCATTCAAAAATTACATGATCACTATTAGAAAT
>CALGJS010000138.1 GCA_937927835.1 uncultured Saprospiraceae bacterium
ATTATTCTTTCAATAATCCTATCTTATTTTTGCAAAAACTCAGCACTTAACAAAAAAAATAATTTCAATTGTTTACCCCATGTTTACCCCAAACCAAAAAACGCCTCATAAATCAATGATTTACAAGGCGCTTAATTGTTAGAATAGTGACCCCGGCAGGGTTCGAACCTGCAACCGTCGGTGCCGAAAACCGAAATTCTATCCAGTTGAACTACGGAGCCATATCTGCCGCAAATTTAATCATTCACATTCATTAAACCAAGAAAATAATTTCAAAGTTCCTTTCCTCCACAAAAAAATCCCCAGAAGATTGATCCTGAGGATTTAAAATATTAGGATTCGTTTAATTTAGATAGTTGAACTATGGATTTACCATAGACACAAAACCAATAACGCCTCACAAATCATCGACTTGCAAAACGTTATTTTTATTATTAAAAAATTAGAAATCTACTCCTAATCATCCAAATTCTCAAAAAAGATCCTCACATCAAAAAATCTCCACGTTAGAAGGTCTCTGCGTCTCTGCGAGAAAAACCACGCTAGAAGATATACACGTTGAAGTGCCTCTGCGTTCCTTTGCGATCTCTGCGCGACAAAAAACACGTTAAAGTGTCTCCGCGTCTCTGCGAGAAAAACCACGCTAGAAGATATACACGTTAAAGTGCCTCTGCGTTCCTTTGCGATCTCTGCGCGACAAAAAACACGTTAAAGTGTCTCTGCGTCTCTGCGAGAAAAAAACACGATTGAAAGAACCACGCGTTAAAAGATCTTCACGTTAAAGCATCTCTGCGTTACTCTTAAATCCTACTTCCCACAAGCCCCTTTCTTCCACTCTGTCACTCCCGCAATCACCGCCTTACATTCGTTACTATACGTCACATTATTACAACCACAAACCGGATCATAATTCATCGGACACAATCCCTCTGGGTTAATCTTACTTTCATCAATACAACCAGTCGCTTTTGACTTGCCGCATTCTCCTTTAGCCCAAGTAGTTATCCCTTTAGATTTAGCTTCACATTCGTTCCCATAAGTTTTTCCATCACAACCGCAAACCGGATCCCAATTTTCAGGACATCCTCTATTGGTAATTTTACTTTTATCAATACAACCTTCTGGCGCTTTCGTCTCATCACAAGCACCTTTGGTCCAAGAAGTTAATCCTTTTACCTCCGCGCTACATTTGTTTGGATAAGTCTTTCCATCACAGCCACAGACTGGTTTATAAACATCAGGGCAAGGACGCAACGACTGCTTCTTTGGGTCGATACAATCTTCTCCGTTGGTAGAAGCTTTTCCGCAAGCACCTTTGGTCCATTTTTTTACGCCATCCCGTTCTGCCGCACAAGCATTAGAATAGGTTTGATCATTACAACCACAAACCGGATCATAATTCATCGGACAAACCCCATCTGGTTTTCTTAAATTTGGATCTACACAGGTTAGGTCCGTATTTTTTCCACATTTTCCTTTAGAATATTTTTGTACACCCGCATTTTCTGCTTCACAAGGATTGGAATAAGTTGCTCCGTCACAACCACAAACGGGAGCCTTCATTTTTGGACAGGGCCGACGCATTTTTTTGGCAGGATCTAAACAATCAACGCACGCATTCGCCGACGTCATTTGTAAACCATTTCGCTTGGCTTCACAAATATTTTTATAAGTCTTTCCATCACAACCACAAACTGGGGCATAATCATCATCACACGCTTTCGTTAAATCAATTTTGCTGGCATCTATACAATCCTTCGCTTTCCCATTATCTCCAGTCGTAGCCGCCCCCGGAGGATTACAAGCAGTAACTACCAATAAAACTAATAGCGAAAATAAAGTCGTAAGCCTGATCATTTTTTTCATAATTCAATTTTTATTTCAAAGTCATTTAATTATTCTGAAAACCCTATAACAAATACCTTAATACTATCCTTTAAAAGATAACACGCTAGAAGTGTCTTCCGAAACAAGTCCGGAACAATTCCTGCGCCTACCGCTACGGCGGTACAAGTTCTGCGCGAAAAGAACACATAAAAAGATATCCACGTCCTAAGTGTCTCTGCGCCTTTGCGCGACAAAAACCGACAAAAGATATCCACGTCCTAAGTGTCTCTGCGCCTTTGCGCGACAAAAACCGACAAAAGATATCCACGTCTTAAGTGTCTCTGCGCCTTTGCGCGACAAAAACCGACAAAAGATATCCACGTCCTAAGTGTCTCTGCGTCTTTGCGTCACTGCGAGAAAAAATCAAAGTAATCCCTTTCCTCATCAAAATCACATTATTAATTATTCATTAAAACATTATTCATTAATAAAACAAATATAGACATTCACCCATAGAACGAGGAAAAAACCGGCTTTTTTGTTAAATTCCTATTAAATTGAGTGATCAGACACCGTTAATGGAAGCCTAGAGAAACGCTATTTATACGTTCCGCTGTTATAAGGACGTTAATCTTAGCGAATTGCCCCCTGAAAAGAGGCCCGTTTTTGATCATCTTCAATGATTTAATGTAAATTTGTACTGTAACATACTGGAAAATTATTATGAAATACTTCTTACTCATACCAACACTACTGCTCTTTCTTTTTGCTTCTGTCGATCTTACGGCGCAAAATGAACTCAAAAAAGCCAATAAGCAATACGAATTAGGAGCCTATAACCTCGCAGTTCGTTCCTATCTAAATATCCTAAATAAGGAACCTAAAAATGGGGAAGCACTGGCGAAACTAGCCAATTGTTACCGCTATCTAAATAATATGGAGGAGGCGGCCAATTGGTATCGAAAAGCCATTCGTATCAGTGGGGTAGATCCTGTTCATATTTTTGAATTTGCCAATGTGCTAAAAGCGCAAGGAGATTATGAGCGAGCAAGAGAATGGTTTCAGATTTATGCAGAAGGAAGACCATTGATTGGTAAACAATTTTCTGAAAGTTGTGATTTTGCGCAATCTATCCAAGATGTGCCTAGCCAATACCAAGTCTCTAACGAATTTGCCAATACGGCTGAAAGTGATTTTGGTCCATCGTTTTATAATAACCAAGTCGTTTATTCTAGTTCAAGACAAGATATTCAACAAAAAAATAAAACCGGCCAAAACAATTGGGAGGGTGGTGCAAAAAATCAGTTATTCATTTCTTCTATTGATCAAAATGAATTCTTAGGCAGACCTGCTTACCTGCGATCCAATTTGAAATCAAATTACAATGAAGGCCCAATTTCTTATTCTGCCAATGGGAGAGTAGTGGCGTTTACAAAAAATAATTTTAATAATGGTACACGGCAGATTCCAGGTAGTGGAATGGAACTAAGCATTTATATTGCCGATGTAACCAGCGAAGGGGATTGGGACAATGCGCGGGCTTTTCCTTATAATGGTAGCGGCTACTCTTCTGGATTTCCTTATTTATCTGCCGACGGAAAAACACTTTACTTCTCTTCTAATCGTCCCGATGGATTTGGTGGTTATGATATCTATATAAGTTATTTTATTGGAACGAGCTGGTCTACACCAGAAAATATGGGACCGGTAGTTAACTCGCAAGGAAATGAAATTACTCCCGCTATGATTGGTTCGGATTTATTTTTCGCTTCGGATTGGCACCATGGACTAGGTGGATTTGATATCTTCCGAGCGGAACGGGAGAATGGTATTTGGAAAAATGTATATCACCTTGGTAATGGGGTAAACTCTCCTTTTGATGATTATGGATATACGTATGATGATGATTTAAAAAGAGGATATATCGTTTCCAATCGCTCAGACGGGAAAGGCAAAGAGGATATTTATCGGATTAGAAAGACTTCTGAAAATACCCTCATCTTCGTTAGCGATCAAAAAACAGGCGAACCGATTCCAAATGCTATCGTAGATTTTACGGCTTGTGGTCAACCAGTTTTTAAAACCAATAAAAGAGGAGAATATTATTTTAAAGCTCTTAACGGAATGAATTGTGATATCTTGATTAGTAAAGAAGGATATGGTAGTTATAATTTTAATTTAAACACAAACGCTGAAACTGCTGAATCTTTTGAAGTACAACTCGTGGCAGAAGATGTGGTCAGTGCGGATGATTACCTCGGTAAAATTGTAGACGCAACAACTAATAAAAGTGTAAACAATGTTCGAATCAAAGCCACCGATCAAATCACCGGCTTGGTGATCGAAACTACCTCGGACGATCGAGGAGATTATCGCTTACCACTTGATCCAGCAAAGGATTATTTGATTCGTTATTCTAAAGCAGGATACCTGGATATTCACCAGCAAGTTAGCACACAGAACACAGCTGATAAAAGTGTTCTCGGTGTAGTAAGCTTTCCACCCGCAGGAACAAATACCGCCAATTCAGCTCCTCCTACTAATAATGGAACAGGAACTTCACCAACCAGTACGACACCGGAAGCGCCCACCGAAATAGTGGAAGTGGTGACCAATACCACCACCGTAACGATTCCCGCTCCGCCACCTCCACCAGTAGATGAGATGGCTATCGTAACTCAAAAAGGATACTCCGTGCAGTTAGCCGCCGTTCCTGATGGACAAACCGTTGAGGTCAACAAATATGCAAATATGAGCATGGCAGGAAATGTCTATGGTCGAAACGAAGGTGTTTATAAAAAAGTCAGAGTAGGAATCTTCCCTACACGCGCAGAAGCAAAAGCGGCTCAAATACAAGCTCAGTCAAACGGATTTAAAAGTGCATTCATTGTTAAAGAAGAAATCTCTAGCTTACGAGATTTAGAAATTTATCGCGAAGCGATGAATGCACCAACTTCTCCACCGGCAGTGCCAACTACGACTTCTCCACCTGTTACCACTACGCCATCAAGGCCGCCGGCAGAAACAGGTACTATTAAAGTGCAAATCGCTTCATACAAAAATATGAAATTCTTTAATCGGGCTACTGCGGCTAAACTAGGACAAGTGGAAACTAGAAAAAAAGGAGACTTTACCATTATTCTACTCTCTGGATTTACCAACCAACAAACCGCAGATACCGCTCGACGCGCTGCCATCAATGCTGGATATAAAGGTGCCTACCTAGTAAAAGAAACAGGCGGAGTCCTAGAAAAAATAGAATAACTCATTAAATCTAAAATAAAAAAGCTAATTGCAATTACGTAATTAGCTTTTTTATTTTATATGACTTTGTTTTTTTGCTGCTAGCTATTCACTTCTGGCTTCTTGCCCTCCTACCTAGGACGGTAGGCAAGCTTCTATCGCGTTTGCTTACGACTGCCTTGAGGTCGCCAGAAGCCAGAAGCCAGAAGCCAGAAGCCAGAAGCCAGAAGCCAGAAGCCAGAAGCCAGAAGCCAGAAGCCAGAAGCCAGAAGCCA
>CALGJS010000139.1 GCA_937927835.1 uncultured Saprospiraceae bacterium
AAAATAATATCTAAAATACGATACTTATTCGTTTTAAAAAGATACCATCCAAATAGCGGGTAAATAATCGCTCCGGTGGCAAAACCAATGGTGATAAGTTCGGGAATTTTTAGGACGATTCCCGATATTCCGATGAGTAAGAAAGAGAACTCGAGGATTAAAGCTAGACTCCGATATTTAACGAAAGGTTCCACGGACGGTTCATAATCAAGGATTTGATCTGTCATGCTGTATGGATTTATTGAGAAAGCCAATGTTCAATAATCCTCTAAAGTTAAGACTTTGTTTTTATAAGAAAAAGAATAATTCCATTTTATTTAAACACTTATTTTTTTTGAGTCTTCATCATAACTTCTTGATTCTCTCTTAGTTCTTTTAAACTCTCAATGATTTCTCGCATTATTGGATTCTCGGTGGCGTTGTTTCTCATCTCTTCTTTTCGTAGTCCAAGCTTGGTATCGAAATAACCAAGTACCAAAGAGATGATAATAAATAATGCCATTACAACTGGATAAAAAATCAAGCGATTCTCATCAAGAACTGCTCTAACTCTATGATCATTTATAGAATTTAAAAATACAAAAGCAATCATCACAAAATTAATATAGCTCAAATACATCTTCGCTCGATCTAGATATATTTTCCATCTGACAGCGGTTTTTTTATTGAGTGGAATGCCGAAGAATTTTACTTTATTTAAGGCCATGATATTTATTTATCTTTGATTGTGTAGGAATTTATTGCCACTAACCTGTTCCGAACTTGATTCGGAAGGCGCTAAGGCACAAAGCGCTTTATCTTTTGAAACAATTAAAAACCTTCTAGAAAAAGTTAAAATCTATTTTTTAGAACCTTTTTCACTTTAAGTTTATTATTCAAAAAAAATATAAGATTCTGTTTGAGTGGTAAAGTCTTCTAAAAACTTCATGCTGCGGTTTGAAGTTCATTCTACTTCTTCTTTAGCTGCTTCCTTTTGACCAAGAAAATGAACGGTATTTCCAATAATGACAATTACCAATCCTACCAGAACAATATCAACGTTGTCTGTTAAAATATAACTCACCACCATAAAAATTAATCCAGCTATCATGAGTCCTATTCCTAGTTTCTTTTTTGTATTTCCTTTTTCCATTGTTTTATTTTTGACTTAAAAGAGATTGGATTAAATTTAAGGTATGTTCTCCTATTTTTTAAAGAAGAGATTAAAGATTTTTATTTAGATGCTTAATCCTCTCCTATCCACTCAACCAATTTTTCGAAAACCTCTTTGCTACTCAATAAATCTACATGACTATGTTCATAAGCAATCCAGGTATTTTTCTTTTTAAATTTTAGTTTTCTTCTTGGATCTTTATGTTCTCCTAAAGCACTTTTTACTGGCACCATTTTATCGCCTAACCACTCGTTCGTAAGAGACGATTTCTCTTTACTAATTATTCCAGCGATACTATAGCAAGATATGGATTTTGGCAAAGGAATCGTTTTTCGATGATCACTTTCTAACTTAAATCGGTCGATTTCTTCCCAGTCTTCGGTTATTAAATTTCCGAACCTTAAATCCGTAACACCAGCTGATCTAATTTTCCCTAATCGTGCAAAAGGTTTTGTATATGGAATGGTTTCTAAAAGTAAATCCAAATAATTACCAGCTTGTTCCAGTGGCGCACCATGATGTGGAGTGCCTAGGAAGATCATTTTTTTAAGTTTTTTTGTCCACGATTTTTTTGATTCTTTTCCGTAGTAGACTGCGCTACGAGCCACCAATCCCCCCATACTGTGCGCTAGAATCGTAAAATCTTCAATCGGAACAGGCCAATTTTTAATCAAGGATTCTAATTGATTATTTAGCGCTTGACCATTATCGGAAATATGTCTACCACTATTGTAATTTAGATAAACTGTTGTTTTTCCTAAGGCATTTGACAAGGTAATTCCATGATCGTGATCCTTCCGTTTCCATAGGGCATCATTCATACATGAACCATGGATCAACAATAAAATTTTTCCATTTACTTTTGGATATACCCTTTTTATTATTTCAGGATGCAGGGAAAATTCCTTTTGATTTTTTCTAAAACCCATCTTAATTTGTAATGGGTTTTTAGTTTCTTCCAGATAGTCGCCAATTACACCATTTAATACTGCTCGGAAAATTTCTCGCTCCGGTGTGGAATCCGTCTCTTTAAAATAAATCGCTAATTGACCTAAAATTTTATCTAATCCAGTTCCAAAAAATCGGGTACTCCATCTTATATTATTAAATACAAAACCAGAAATATTGGTGATGCCTTTTTGTACAGGTGTAGAAGGTAAAAAGAAAGGATGCACAATCTGCTTTTGCATGGCCTGGACGATATCCGTGATGCCTAGGCTTGCATCCGTCAGAATACGTGCAATGCCTTGCAAATCGGAAGGAATATTTTTTTTGTTTGACATTGGTTTTGGATGTTAAGGGATGTTAATTAAATGCGCAATTGCTGGTAAGGAAACTACCACTAAAGAAAACAATAGTCCCACTTTAAACATAGTTGGACCATATGTTTTTGATTTTTTGACGAAAATTTCGGTGATCCAACCTAAGGTGTATCCGATATTACAAAGCATCCCAAATCCAAGCACAACAAAAGGTTCTACCAGATCTTCTCCTGGTTTTAAGGTTACCATCGCAGCAATTACTCCGAGTGCTATAATACCTCCAAGCAGCATTAAAAAATTATAAAGTATTCGTCTGATTTCCCACCAAAGAATAATCTGGAAGATGTTCCTGTCTTTTGTATTTACGGAAAGCAGTGATGGGATCTTTTTCATTAAAAAAATGGATTGTCAAATAAATTATGCTAATCTAAATTTAACAGGCAAGGTGAATTTCGTTCTCTTTTGAACACCTTCTTCTTCACCAGGTCTATACCAATTCGGCATTGTTTTACAAACCCGTTCTACTTCATCTGCGATACTTTTACAAATACCTTTAATTACTTTTATCTCTGTAATACTTCCATCCACCTCGATATAAAATTCAACTAAGGCAGAACCTTGGACTCCATTCTCCCGTGCTTCTTGTGGATATTTAATATTTTTATAAACGTATTGTAAGAGTTTCTGATCGGCGCAAGCTTTTTTTTCCTCCTCAGTATTTAAATGATCACAGTTTGCAAATAAAGGAAATTTGAAATCTTTTTCAATTTTTGGTTTTGTATTCGATTCACTAATAATTTCGTCATTCTTGTGGACGCCTTCATTTATGATCTTACTTTCCTCATCGAATTGAGTGAACTTGCCATCTTTTTTTCCTTTTATATAATTGGTTTCGGCTGTTAAAACTCCTTTTTTATTAAAGGTTTTCCAGATTCCCTCTTTTTTTCCATTAAGATATTCACCTTCAGATCTTTTTATTCCATCATCCCACCATGAGATGGACTTACCATTCAGAGTTCTCATATTCGACGAAGAATAAGTTTGGAAAGAAGTTATTTGATCAAGTTCTGGATAGAAAATTCTATTGATAAAAACACCCTCTTCTTTTTTTGTCAAGACACTTAGAAAGGTAGTTTTGAGTTCTTTTTCACCAGCAGGTATATGTTTTGAAAACTTCCCTTTGTATGGGCTCGAAAGCGGATTTGGACTTTTTTTTATTCTTGATGAAGTGCCTGTAGTGGTAGAGCAACCACTTACAATAATTATCAATAGAAATAGTAATATTTTTTTCATGTTTTTATTTTTAATAACATTCTCCGTATATCTTTACGTGATCAAAGTTACGATTTTTTAAATGGCCTTCATGAATAAAAAAGTAAATACGTCCCCAATCTCCCCAGCTAAATTCA
>CALGJS010000140.1 GCA_937927835.1 uncultured Saprospiraceae bacterium
AGTATATAAAGTGATAGAGCAAGATGGAACGGTGCGCCCTAACGAATACCTAGCGATAATGGATTTTATTCCAGGAGGAGGCTGTGTTGAAAATGGTTTCGGTACTTGTGATTATAATGATAACGGGATATTTATTACGAATATCAAACCAGTAGAGGAAGACAGAGTTTCTACAAGAAGTGCTGTTCAATTAGCGGAGTCATTAGAAGCAGAACGAAGCATTAATCAGATTCGTGTTTATCCTAATCCAACCATGGGTGAGTTATTCATCAACGTCAGTAAATTAGATTCGGAGAGTGATGTGAAAATAATACTATCGGATGTTTCTGGAAAAGTTATGATGCAAAAAGAAGTAGACAGAACTGAAGGTGATTTGCTGAGATTAGATATTTCTGAATTTAGAAACGGTATGTACTTTTTAACCGTCCAGTCTGGTAATAAAAAATTAATTACCAAGCCTGTTGCTTTAATTGACACCTACTAAACTTGTGAATGGAAGCTTAAACAAGCGCTAAGATAAAATTAAAATGCCTTATTCAAATTATATTTGAATAAGGCATTTTCTATATTTAAGGTTTCCCAATGCTTAACTTAGATAAGCTTTTAACTAGTCAATGAGACTTTAAAATAAATTTTCTATCTTACTGATTATTTTAAACAAGTATTCAGTCACATTCAAAAAGATCGCATTAAAAAAACAACAAACTATGACAAAAACTTCGAAATCTCCTGGCCTCGGTTATATTATTTTTATTTCTACCATTGTTTCTTTAGGTGGATTTTTATTTGGATTTGATGCAGGTATCATTTCTGGTGTAATGGAATATGCTAGTCCTGAATTTAATTTAAGTGATGGACAATCTGGATGGGTAGTGAGTTCTCCTACTTTTGTAGCGATGTTTGCAATGCTGATTGCTGGGCGACTGAGCGATAAAATTGGACGTAAAAAAATTCTGTTATTTGTTGGGTTTGGTTATGCGCTGTCTGCTTTAATGTCTGCCTATGCCAGCTCATATGAGATGTTGTATATTGCTAGAATGCTAGGTGGAATTGCTTTTGGAGCAGCCTTGATTTTAGCGCCTACTTATATCGCCGAAATTTCGACTCCTGAGAATCGAGGTAAATTAGTTTCTATTCAACAACTTAATATCGTATTAGGTTTCTTTGCGGCCTTTTTGAGTAATTATTATTTCAATGATGCTTTTAAATCAGGAAGTAGTTTTTTAACAGAAAGCAATATCTGGCGTTGGATGCTGGGTGCTGAATTTTTTCCGGCAATCGCTTATTTCTTATTACTCTTTTTTGTACCCAAAAGTCCAAGATGGTTGTTTTCTAAAAATAGAAATGAGGAAGGGAAGGCAGTATTAGAAAAATTATATGGAGCAGAAGTCGCTGAAAGAGAAAGTGCGACTATCATGAATAATTTACAAGAAGAAAAAAATAAAGAGAAGGTTGCTATAGGCGAATTATTTAAACCCGCATTACGCTTTATTTTATTGATTGGTTTGACCATCGGAATTCTACAGCAGGTCACAGGAATCAATGCCGTTTATTTTTATGCAAATTCTATATTTAAACAAACCGGAATGGGAACAAACGGAGCATTTATTTCTGGTGTTATCTTAAGTGGTACATCCGTTGTTTTTACTTTAGTAGCCATGTACTTAATCGATAGAGTAGGGCGAAGACCTTTATTATTGGTCGGGATGGCAGGAATTGCTGCAAGTCTTTTATTATGTGCATATGGCTTTAATCAAGCTACTTATCAATTGGATTCATCTGATATCGTTGCTTTAGAAGCACTGAAAGGAGTAGACCTAAATAACATTGTCGATAAGACCTATACCAGTGATGTAGATTTTAAAAATACAATGAAAAATGCATTAGGAAATCAACTTTACCTAAAACAAGAAGGTGCAATTTTGGAGGCCGCTGCTAATGTGAATGCGCCACTCATTCTGATCGGAATATTGGGCTTTATTGCTTGTTTTGCCTTCTCTCTAGGACCAGTAATGTGGGTGATGCTTTCAGAAATGTATCCCACAAAATATCGTGGATTGGCCATCGGGTTTATTGGATTTGTTAATTCTTTTTCTAGTTGGGTGGTACAACAAATCTTCCCTTGGGAGCTATCTAATTTAGGAAACGCAATGACCTTCCTGATCTTTGGTTTGATTGCTTCATTTGGATTTTTCATCATGCTCAAAGTACTACCTGAGACAAAAGGAAAATCACTCGAACAATTGGAAAAAGAATTGGTGCGGTAAGAAGCATCTTCCCAAGCCCTTTTTTAGTATTAATTTGAAATTAAACTCCTGATTCGCATAAAAGGATTTTTTAAACAGCTTCTTAAAGTATAAACAAAAACGCTCTGTTGTCAGCTGGTTACTTAACTAGCTAATAGTAGAGCGTTTTTTATTGCTCATTCAACCAAAAAAGAAATTCTGAAATCCCCCCCTTTATAGCTATTTTTTAAACTAAAGTTATGATTTACCTTTACGGTAGTCAAAACTCATTATCTAAATTAGTTTGGATAATTTTTTCTTAAAAGAACCAAATGGAAAACAGCTTGTCAATAAATTATACGCTATTGATAGAAAGGTTATTTTAAGAACTGAGTGAGTGTTGAATGGTTTAGTTACTGGGCCTTTAGAACGGTTAATTAAATTATTTAACGCTCCTTGTCTTAATCTTAACTAACATTCTTCTCTTATCTCTGGTGAGATTAAACTAAATTTTTACCATCTAATCCTGTCAAACAAGGTACGCCTCCTACCTTGCAAGTATTCCGTACACAAGGTGCACAAGCTAGATTTGGTACGCGTGGCATACGCAAAATTTCTGAAAAAATGGGTGCTGTCACTCGTTCATCTGCGGCACCTAAGAGCATCACTGTTGGCGTTCCCATCGCATTACCTAAATGAGCAATTCCTGTATCTGTTGTTACCATTCGATCTGCTTGTTGCAATACTGCCATCAATTCAGGAATCGTAGTTTTACCTGCTAAATTAAAAATTCGAGCTGGATGAGCAGCCAGCTTCGCGATATTTTCTACATAATCAAATTCACTATGATGACCTGGTAAAATTATGTTATAATCGGTTGTCTCCATCCAGTGGTTAATAAACTCGATGGCTTTAAAAATAGGTAGTCGACGAGAGTCTGCATTTGAATTGACATTGAACACCAAATTTTTACCTGCTGGAAGTGGAAATACTTTTTCTGGTGTTTTTATTTCTAAATAATCAATCAAATTAATTTGAATATTGGGATTATACTGCCTCAGTAAGTTCCGATAAACTTCTGATCGATGTGTTCCTTCTGATGGGAAATCTGTCCCGTGGGTCAACATCCATTGTCGCAACTCTTTTCGATAACCGACACGATGACGAGCACCAGAAGCATAGCCCATCACTGCCGCGGAAAAGGAGTCTGGTAAGCAAATAAATAGATCGAAACTATTCGACTTTTTTAATTTTTTTCCAAAACGATAAACCCCTTTTAATCCCGGAAAATCTTTTTTTGAAAATGGCACCACTTCTGCAAAATCACCCAAATAAGAAACGAGCGACTCTAATCCTTTTTTAGCAATGATGGTAACCTTTGCATCCGGATAGGTTCGCTGTAAGCTATCCAAAAACGGATAAGCCATGACCATATCTCCTAGCCAGTTAGGGAGTCGAACTAATATTTTTTCTGGTGTTTTCAAGAAGTAGTATTTGTAGATAAAAGATTAAACGTAGTCCCTGTCAATTGGATGGTGTCTCCACTTTTTAAATCAGGCCAAGAAGCACTATTTAGCGCTAGTTTTATTTTTTGTTTTCCGGAAACTAGTTCCACAATTAGTTGACCTTTATGACGAATCAACGTTAGTATTCGATAACTACCACTGGTCAAATCAATGGTTTGAGTATCACCAAATAATAAATTAGGGGTAACGGTTTGGGTGATCTTTCCTTCCTCCATTTCTATGACCAAATCACAAAGCTTTGCCAATTCTTCCCGATCATGACTGACCAATAAAGTCGTTGGACGGAAACGCTTATGAAGTGATAAGATATAAGATTGCAAAGACGTTCGAATGGTCTCATCTAGCGCAGCAAGCGGCTCATCCAACAACAGCAAAGAGGGACGACGAATCAGCGCACGAGCGAGTGCCGCTCGTTGTTGCTCTCCTCCAGAAAGACTGGCGGGGTATTGATCTTTTTTCTCCGTCAATTGAGTCGCATTCAGTAGTTGTTCTAGCTTGGAAAATGGCGTGTCTTTTTCAGCCGCAAAGGTTAAATTTTCCATGACCGTCATATTCGGAAACAAAGAATAGGATTGAAATAAATAGCCGACTGCTCGTTGTTGAGGTTTTAAAAAAATCTTTTTATTCGTATCGGACCATACTTCATTCTTTATTTTTATAAAACCATTATCTGCTTTTTCTAACCCAGATAATAACCGCAATAAACTGCTTTTTCCAGCACCGGAAGGGCCAAAAATGCCAATGATCTTACCTGTTGGTAAGGCTGCTTTTACATCTAGTGAAAAACGACGTTTCCCTTTCCCGAAATGTTTGGTTAACTCAAATTCTAGCACGACCGATATTTTTAAAATAATGACCGTTTACCACATAAACTAGTAAGAGGATAACGAAAGAGAGTACCAATAACACAAACGCATAATGATGAGCCGCTGCGTAATTCATTGCTTCTACTTGATCATAAATAGCGATGGAAGCCACTCTTGTTTGTCCGGGAATATTACCTCCAATCATGAGTACTACTCCAAATTCTCCGAGCGTATGCGCAAAACTTAGTACAATTCCTGTAAATAAAGCAGGTTTAATGTTTGGAAGTAAAACACTTTTTAAGGTAGTCCATCGAGATTTGCCAAGAACATAAGAAGCTTCCGCTAAATTATTAGGTAAATTACTAAGTCCAGATTGAATCGGATGAACCATGAATGGCAGACTGTAGATGATGGATCCGATAATTAAACCTGTAAAACTAAAGATAAGCTCTAAGTCTAAATATGTTTTTAGAAAATATCCTATTGCACTATTTGGACTAAAAACCAGTAATAGATAAAATCCAATAACCGTGGGAGGCAATACAAGCGGTAAACTAATGGCTGCTTCAAAGACAGGTTTTGCTTTGCTACGTGTTTCTGATAGCCAGTAGGCCAAAGGAATACCAATGATCAATAAACAAAAAGTCGTTACCAAAGCCAGTTGGAAACTTAGAATGATAGGAGCATAATTCATCTATTTTTCTTGTGGAATTTTATAACCATGTTTTCGCAAAATATCTTTTGCTGTTGCTGTTTTTAGAAAATCAATAAAACTATTTGCTTTTTCTTCCATACCTCTTTCTTTTGCCTTATTGAGAACCACAACGTCTTGTTGCATAGGTGTAAAAGAATCAGGATTCAAGGTGGTCCAAATCCCTTGCTCTTTCATCGGTTCGCTTACGACCGAAGATAGTGCAGTCATTCCTAACTGAGCATTTTTATTAATAATAAATTGATTGGTTTGTGAAATATTTTCGCCCATCACTAACTTATCTGCTAGTTGATCATACCATCCATAAAACTTGAGTGCTTCTACTGCTGCTTTTCCGTACGGAGCAATTTCGGGATTAGGAATCGCAAAATGTTCGATTTGACTAAGGTCTAATATATTTAAATCTAATTGGTCGTTAGTTGCTAAAGACCATAGTACAAGCTCGCCTCTAGCATAGGTTTCTGGAGCAGAAAGGGTCAATTTTTTTTCCGCTAACGCTTTAGGATATTTTTGATCGGCGGAAATAAAAATATCAAAAGGGGCCGAACTCATAATTTGGGTAGTTAGTTTGCCAGAAGATCCCATGATTACTTCCACTTCACCTGGATTCGTCTTTTTAAAAGATTCCACAAGTGGATTAATAACGTATTGGAGGTTAGAAGCCACCGCTAGTCGCAGAGCCGTCGGTTTAGGTTCTCCACAGCCAGATAAGAAAAGCCAGATAAAAGCGCTAAAAACAATTAAATTTTTCATTCCACAAAGATAGGGAATTACAGGGAATCGAATTGGGAAGGTGAATTTGGATTTTAAAATAAATTTACTAACACAAACAACATTATTCGAATATGTGCTGAGTGTTTCATGCTACTTCAATCACGGTTGAGTGAAGCAAGTAGCCAGAAGCAAGAAGCAAATAGCATTTTCTTAAATTAAATCTTCGGTAGAACCTTCTTAATCTGAGCCTGCAAGACCGGTATTACTTCCTCTTCGAACCAAGAATTCTTCCGCAGCCAGCGGCCATTTAAGGGAGAAGGGTGTGGCAACGGGAAGAACTTAGGAAGATATTCATCATAAGTCCGAACGGTCTCGGTTAGGTTTCTTTTCATATTTTTGCCGAGGTAATATTTTTGTGCGTAGTTACCTACTAATAAGTACAACTTAATGTTTGGTAAAACTTTGAATAGTGGCTCATGCCATAGGGGAGCACATTCTTTTCGGGGAGGCAAATCACCTGTTTTACCTTTCCCAGGATAGCAAAAACTCATCGGTAGAATACCAAAATTTTTTTGATCGTAAAACTGAGGATCTGTTACATTCAACCATTCTCGCAAACGACGACCACTATGATCATTCCAAGGAACACCGCTCTCATGGACAATCCGTCCAGGCGCTTGCCCAATTAATGCGATACGGGTTTCAGCAACCGCTTCCAAAATTGGATTGGCTCCCAAGGGCAGTGCCGCTTCGCAATGGGTACAAGCTCTGATCTCTTCGATAATTGGTAATTGGGTCATTCGCTTGGTTTCCCAAATTTGCGGACAACGCCATAAAGTATAAAAACACTCACGATCATCAGCAATAAACAAATCACTATTCCTCCACCTAAATAAGTAGCGAGGCTACCTGCAATTAGACTAGTGATTCCCACCGTTAAGGCATATGGAAGTTGTGTGCGCACGTGGTCAATATGATTACAATCACTGGCCAATGAACTCAGAATAGTGGTATCTGAAATCGGAGAACAGTGATCACCAACTACCGAAGCTGCTAAGACCGTTGCTATTACATTTAATAAGATCTCCATACTGATATCTGGAGCGATTCCTTGTGTTTGACAAATTGCCCAAGTAGTTGGAATCGCAATCGGATATAGAATTGCCATCGTACTCCAACTCGATCCAGTAGAAAAAGCAATAAAAGCAGCTAAAATAAAAATAATGGCTGGCATTAAATAAGGACTCAAACTATCTTGTAATAAGTTGGTGATATAAGTAGCCGTATGTAGCTCTTCTGTAGTGATGGCTAACGACCAAGCTAGTGTCAAAATGATGAGTGCTGGTAGCATGGTTTTAAAACCGATGGTCATATTATGCATTGCATCGATCAACTTCATAATCTTTTGTCCCACCGTCATCAGAATAGAAACCAAAAGACCACCAAACGAAGCCCATAATAAAGCCACATAAGAATCCGAGCTTCCAATTAATTTTCCAACACGCATAAAAAAAGAAGCACCTTCACCGCTCAGATGATACATCAATGGCCATACATCTCCCCATGCTTCAGAATTCGGTGTAATACCTTTTCCTACTAGCTCTCCGTAGACCGAAGAAATCCCAGTATCAATCAATCCAAAAATAGTTAGTAAAATAACTACAAGTACTGGGGTTGCAGCGTTATACCATTTTAGTGGAGCACCTTTTACAGGAGATAGATCTTCCATGTCTGGTTCATCCTCATCGTCATTACGAGCGCTACTTACTTGTCCAGTCGTACGAGCACGATGTTCGGCTTTCCACATTGGGCCATAATCTCGACGCGTAAAAATTAGAATTAAAATAAAGATCAACGTCAAGATTGGATAGAAAGAATATCGCAAAGAACTGACGAATAATGCATAAGGAGTCATTCCCGCATCAAAGCCTTGTAAGGTAGCCGTAGCATCTGCAATATAACTTAGTTCGGCACCGATCCAAGTGGTAATAAAAGCTACTGCCGAAACGGGTGCGGCAGTACTATCAACGATATAGGCTAATTTTTCTCGTGATATTTTAAACTTATCGGTGACCGATCGCATGGTATTACCGACGATTAAGGTATTGGCATAGTCATCAAAAAATATGGCGACGCCTAAAAGCCAAGTAATAAATTGGGTGCTTTTAGCATCTTTTGCATAACGAGATAAAGATTTTACAACACCTGCCATTCCACCATTTCTGGAAATAATGGCAACCATTCCACCGATCATTAAAGAGAAAACGATAATCGAAATATGAGAGGAATCGGCTAAAGCCTTAACGACATATTTTTCTACTACTTCGAAAATAGAAACTACAAAATAGTAGAGTGATTCGATTCTTAATCCACCCGCTATAAAAGCGCCGGCCCAGATTCCAATAAAGAGAGAAACGACTACTTCTTTAAATAATAAGGCAAGTAGAATCGCAATCAACGGTGGAACGACTGATAACCACATCGGGATATTCCGAACACGGTGGGAACCATTCGATTTTTTGGCCACATGGACCATCTTATATTGTTTTTTACCAGTAGCATTTTTATGGGTCAATAAAAGCAACTTTCCTTTCTGATCTACCGGGTAGGGAGCAGTCGCTTGTCCGTTGACAAAATTTAGAGATACTGGATCGTCGTTGCCGCTAATGTTTATGGTGGTGGTTCCATTGGCCCCGGGAGCCTTAAAGATTAAGACATCTTTTTCCATTTGAAGCTGATAATCCGTCAGGGAAACGGGCATTTGTCCAATTGCACTATTGTAAACTAGTGTACAAATCAAAAACAACAAATATCGTAAGTAGTGGTTTCTCATTATGTAATGCGTATTTTTACAAGAATTGCGAATCAGGGGTTGGAAATAAATATTTTAATCAAAGCAACATTATCTTCCCAAGCCCTTTTTTAGTATTAATTTGAAATTGAACTCCTGATTCGCATAAGAAGTTATTTTCCAATTTCCAAGTAACAAATTTATTCTCGTACCACCAAAGTTAGCCTATGATTTCTATTAGAGTTTTTATAATTTCCGCATTATTGATCCTTGTTTGTGGTAGTTTGATTGGACAGGATTTAACTCCTCTCAATTTTGACTTTACGGTTAATAATACAATGGTAAAGAATCCTTTGACTGGAGGAATCAATACGCCACAGGTTTCTAAGGCAGATTTTAACAACGATGGATTATTGGATCTATATGTTTTTGACCGAAGTGGTAACGTTTCAATTGTTTATTTAAATGATGGAATCCCTAATCAGCCAGCATATACTTATGCGCCTCGTTATGCCGAGAATTTTCCAGATCTAGTCGATTGGGTACTCTTGCGAGATTTTAACAACGATGGTGCAATGGATATTTTTACTGCTGCCCGAACACCAGGGATTTCAGGAGTAGAAGTGCTACGAGGATATTATGAAGGAGATGAATTAAAATTTACCCCTTTTTATTTTCCACAATTTCAATTTAATATAGTTCCTTTTCGATTAGGCAATGGAAGTTTTACCAATCTATATGTTTCTTCTCAAGATTTGCCAGCTATTGATGATATTGATGGAGATGGAGATTTAGATATTATTGCTTTTGGAGTCAATGGTGGATATATGGAATATTTTACCAATCAATCTGTAGAGGATGGATTCGGTGTAGACAGTTTACGTTTTGATCGAGAGACGGATTGTTTCGGAGGTATTTTCGAAGACGGATTATCGACCTGTGTTTGTCTGCCAATTGAACCAGGTGCTTGTTGTGAAGGACTCTCGGATCTACAAGGTGATACCCGACATGCAGGTTCTACGATTTTGACTTTTGATAATGATGGAGATGGAGACAAAGAAGTGGTCCTTGGAGATATTTCTTTTGATGCCCTTACTCTTTTAGAAAATGGTGGGAGCCCTGCTATGGCAACTATGGTTGATCAGGATTGTAATTATCCTTCGACAGATGTACCGGTAGATTTACCTTCTTTTCCTGCTTCCTTTTTTGTAGATGTTAATAATGATGGAAAACGTGATTTATTAGCAGCGCCTAACTCTCCACGTCGAGTAGAAGATTATTTTAATTTATGGTATTATAGAAATGATGGAACAGACGCCGTACCTGATTTTAATTTTCAAAGAGAAGATTTACTGACCCATAATACGCTAGACATGGGAAGTGGTAGTAGTCCGGTATTTGTAGATTTTGATCAAGATGGTTTAAAAGATATAATAGTCGGTACCAATACTTTTTATCAACCTTTTAATGAAAGAGATCCTCGATTATTTTTATATCGAAATACGGGAACGGCAACGGAGCCGTCGTTCACACTTTTTGATGAGGACTATTTAAATTTTTCTCAGTATGCTAGTAATGCTTGGGGATTTGCTCCGACCTTTGGCGACTTGGATGGTGATGGTGATCTAGATATGATGGTAGGTTATCAGAATGGTTCGTTGTTTTATGGAGAGAACACAGCAGGTGCTGGAAATACTTTTCAATTTACGATTACTCCTAACTATTTAGGAATTGATGTTGGGCAGAATAGTACGCCGACTTTGGTAGATATCAATCGAGACGGTACCTTGGATTTAGTGATTGGAGAGCGAAATGGAAATTTAAATTATCTGCCAAATATTGGTACACCGACCAATCCAATTTTTCAGCCAGTTCATGATGCTGCTCCTAATAATCCATTTTTTGGACAAGTAGACGTAGGAATTTTTGGTTTTGACATTGGAATGTCTGCTCCGATATTTGTAGACTTTGATGGTTCTTATACTTTGTTTTCTGGTAGTAATTTTGGACATGTATATCGCTATGATAATATTGAAAATAATCTAGAGGGTGCTTTTAATTTAGTGGATGATAATTATGGTGATAATGTTCGAGTAGGAGAGGAGTCGAGAATCAGTATAACGGATATTGACGGAGACGAAGTCTTGGACTTATTATTAGGAAACTTTCGTGGTGGTTTAAATTTTTATCAAACAGATCTTAATATCGACGGAACGGTTGATAACCAGAATCTATCAGAGGGCCCTGCTTTCCAGGTGTTTCCTAACCCTGGAAATGAGTACGTCGAATTACGAATGGAAGTATTTACAGGGGCATTATATAATATAGAAATTTTCGATTTATTGGGTCGAACGGCCTTTCAACGCTCTTTTAATGGAGAAAGACTAAGAATAGATACCAGAGACTTTGGAGCTGGCATTTATTTTTGTAAAATTTCTTTTGGAAATAAAATGACGGTTAAGAAATTGATTCTTAATTGATAAAACATTTTAAATAAAAATATACTTTTGGTAGGCCGATATAATTTTATATTATATCGGCTTTTTTTGTTTTTAACGGTACGCTTTTTGTCCTATAGATTTCATCTGAAATAATTCCCTTCCTTTAGATTCCCAGATTTTCTCCCCATATTTTTTACAAACAAAATAAGCACCATGCGTACTTTAGCAACCAACTTGATTTTTTTTATTTTATTAACGGCACCCGGATTTATCTCGGCACAGTATATCATTAAGTATCCTGCACAGGGTAATAGTGGCGTAGTTGAAACTACTTGTGTAGATGTAGACCTTAATTGTGATAATGGCTATGTAGCTTGGGAAGACGGACGAAGCTATGAAGGAGGCATTAAAGATGGTAAGCCTAACGGAGAAGGAAGAATGACTTGGTCAGGTGATGTTTACTACGAAGGTAGTTTCAAAAACGGTAACCGTCATGGTTACGGGAAGATGGTTAATAATAAAATAACTTATGACGGAGAGTGGAGAGATGATATGATTGGCGATCAAGGAGCTGCGATCTTCGAAAACGGAGATGAGTACCTTGGAGCATTTATGGATGGTTCTATCCACGGAAAAGGAACCATGCGTTATAAGAATGGCGCATTATATAGCGGTGACTGGCAAAATGGAATTCCACACGGAGAAGGAACTTTAATCCGTTCTGATAAAAGTGTATTTAGCGGAATGACCGACGGTGGAATGCGTCAAGGAGAAGGAATGATTACTTGGGCAAGTGGAGATACTTTAAACGGAGAGTGGAAGATGAATAAGCTAAGTGGAAAAGCCATCTTTAATTTCCAAAACGGAGATAAGATGATCTCTAATTGGAGAAATGGTCGCTTAAGCAATCGTGCAGCTTATATCTTTAAGAGCGGAAAGAAATTATCTGGTAGCCTACAGCAAATCAAAGAAGAAGCAAATTTACAAATCACCGATATCCTAAAAACAGAAACAAACTTTCAGTTAGCGTGGATGGGAATCGCAATGGAATTCAAAACCAATGGTGATTATGAAATGGCTGGAGACTTCCTTTCTTCTGCAAAAGAATATGCTTCAACTAGTATGATGCACTACGATCTAATTGATCGAGTAATGGATGAAGTAGAAGTACTACAAAAAGAACGTGGTTTGGCTAACTTAAACAAAAAGAAAGCTGAATAAGACGAACAGTTAATAAAAAAAGATGTCTTTTCTCGGTTGAGGAAAGGCATTTTTTTGTTTAAACAACTTCTTTTATCAAACCGACTTATTCAAGCGCAGCTTCATAAAGAAAACCCAATGATTCAAAATAAGATAAGCTCAATTCTTTAGGGAAAGCCAAATTTGATTTTGCACTTGATTTTGCATTTGCCATTTGAAAAATTCTAATAATAGCATTCAAAAAGCAAACGCAAACTTCGTCGCATGAAGATACAGTAAATACAATTCATGTTTACTCCATCTCCATGGTCGAAACAGGAAACCCCTGTAACTCGCCTAAGTTCTGAATCACACGATCAGGAGCCGTCCCCCAAGGATCAAAAAACTGATTCACATTTCTTTTGACCCAGACGGTTTTTATTCCCGCTTGTTCTAGTAGATGTTTTACCGCAGGACTACTGCCATTAGAAAAAGCATAAAACGGAATATCTCTTTCTTTTAATCGGTGTTTAGAATTCCCAGTACCCTTGGGTCGGGGATGAATAAACTGCCCGAAAGGGCAAACTAAAGACACCATTAAAATAAAACTTTTTGTTGTTTTTTAAATAAACTTTTTGTATTTTTATGTCATGTTAAAGGCATATAAATTTCGACTTTTTCCAACTCAAAAACAATCAGATTTGCTTGCGAAGCATTTTGGTCACTGTCGTTTTATTTATAATCACTTTCTGGGAAAATCTATTACCGAATTTAAAGAAAATAATCGTCCTTGGAATCGTTTTGAATATCAAAGCGAAATTCCAAAAATGAAAAAAACGGACCA
>CALGJS010000141.1 GCA_937927835.1 uncultured Saprospiraceae bacterium
CTGTAATTCTTTTAAAGTAAAAATATCGGATAGGCCTTGAATTTGTTCGTGAAACGCTTGATAAGTCTTTCGATTGGCTTTATGTAAATATTGAGAGAAGTCTCCTTTATCAATTTGGTAGTTATGATCGAAGATTCCACCTCTCATGATATTAAACAAGGTATTCGCAAAATGGCGAGTATCCCGAAAATGATCAGAGGTCAATTGAAGACCATCCGCTGCGGCATCTAGTTCAATCAATTTTTTTGTTCCAGCCTCAATATCCTTTTTGATCAATTTTTTTAATTTCGATTCATGTTTAATTGCATGAGAAATTTTGGCAATGGCTGAATGATTTTGGTTTACCTCTGCAATGATCATCCATTCTTTCTCAGCTCCAGAAGAGAGCGTTAAATTTTGAGTAGCAAAGTAGGCGCCCTTTTCAGCTCTTACATCAATTTCATCTTGGATTGGACTTCCTTTTCTAAAATTATTAAGTTGGGTGGCAGAAAGCAGATAAGTTGGATGATCAAAACCTAAGGACCAAACGATATTCGCCTTTAAGGCTTCACTCGGTTCTGCTTTGTCAACGATGATGGCACTTAAAGAATAGATTCCTAAACCGACCTCTTTTTCTAGTTCACTTTTCTTATAAGCATCAACTAGATTACTGGTACTATTTTGTTGATCGCTTTTTAGTCCAGCCGGTAGGATGTTTTGAAGACCGTCTAAGATCGTAATATCAAGTTGTTCATTACCTTGATTGGACAGCGTGGCTGTTTTTACGAAACCGTAAAGATTACTTGAGTTCCATTGATAACGATAGGTAAGGTTTAAATCGTGGTTTATTTCTTCAAAAAGTAGTTTATTTCCAAATTCATTTTTGTATAAATTTCGCGTGATTTGGTAACGTCCAGCATATCGATCTGAAAATGGCTCCCAACTTGCAATTTGTTTCTTGAGCGTAACTCGAAAAATGGCTTTACTTCCAGTTATCTCAGCGAGTTCAGTGATTTTATCGTCCGTGTAGTAAGGAAATAATGCATAATCTGCATTTTTTCTTCCTGCGGTAAGTCCTCCATTGCTAGAGATAAACATCCAATGATTCGAATCACTGACAATGCTCATAAAAAAGGGACGAAGGGAATCGCTATTAGAGATCTTGTAAAAACGTTCTTTGTCTATGTGAACGGTGTCTAATTTTGCTGTATCTGCTATCTTAGTATTTTCCATCGAAGTGTCTTATAATTTCAAGTTTATATTGACCTCAATGATAGCGAAAAGATGGGAGTTTTTCTAAGATTAGTGTATAAATTACACGATTCCTGATGAATTATGAAAGGTTCCTATTCTTTCGGCCCTTATTTTACTGTTTATTTTGCTCATAAAAATCTAAAATATGTTTTGGAATTTCCATTTCTTGTGGTTTTCCTTTATCTGCAATAGGATATTCTGCTATTTGCTTTATGGGCATTAAGCCAGCCCAAACATCTAATTTATAATCTTCTGGTTCATCCGCTACCCCCGTATCTCTTATTTTAGCGGAAGCGGTTTCAATCACCATTTCTACGACAAGCGTCCGATCTATTTCTTTTTCAGTCATAGGTCTTACGCCATCCCACCGGCCTTTCATCATATGTTCCATAAAACAAAGAAGTGCCTTTGTTTTTTCAATAGGTTCCTCTATCCTTTTTACCGTTCCAAATAAGGTAGCAGAACGATAGTTAACAGAATGATGTAAGCCAGAGCGAGCTAATACCAACGCATCTAAATGCATCACCGTCATGCTCATTTTTTTAGCTTCTATTAATGATAAAAGCATTCGGTTAGCATTAGAGCCATGTAAATAAATTTTGTCATCTTCTCGTCCATATGCCATGGGTAAGGTAATTGCGCCACCTTGGAAGACATAACTAACATAACCGATAAAACCAGCATCCAAGATGGTGTTTATTTTATCTACATCGTAATTGGATCGATTGTGTCCACGTTTTACTCGGTTTAATTGTGATTTTGAATATTCTGCCATTTTTAGATTTTTTTGGAGAGGACCCTATTTTCATAATTTTTGCCATTGACTAGGAAATTTAGTTCTCCAACGTTTTTGAAATTATTTTTTTGATAGAATCTGATGGCCCTATTATTTTTAATATATACAGAAAGCCAGATGAAATCTAGTGCAAATTCCTTTGCTCTTTCTTCTATATAGGTAAGTAGTTTTATTCCTAGTTTCATAGGGATAAAATCATTTAGAATATAGATCCTTTCTAGACAGCCGGTGTTTTTTGAAGGAACATTTTCGTGGGTAGCATTTAGGATCATTTTTGCATAACCGACTGGTAAATCATCTACATAAATAATATAGAAAATGTTTTTTTGATCATTAATATCTTCGGTTATTTTTTTTACTGAAAAAGCAGTTTCGAGATATTTGGCTAAGTCGTTTTTATCCTCAATAAAATGACCATGTGATTCTACGTAAGTTACTCTTCCTAAGAGTGCTAAGACCTCCGAGCTGGATGGATCTGCTAACTTTATTTTAATCATAGTATTATTTTAAATTCTTTTGGTACCCTTCAAAAATACTATATTTGTGGACTACTCGAATAGTCCAGTATTAATATAAATAATAGTCCAGATGTTTCCTTATAAAACAAGTATCCACCTAGATAGAAAAGCCAACCAAGCTTTGTATTTACAATTGTCTAATCAAATTATTCAATTAATTAAAAATCAAATTCTAGTTTCAAATACCAAACTTCCCGGTACGCGAACCTTAGCCGAACAATTGGGGGTGCATCGAAAAACAATTGTTGCTTGTTATGAAGAATTAGAACTACAGGGATGGGTGGAAAGTATTCCAAAGAAAGGAACTTTTGTAAATCGTAACTTGCCAGAACTAAACCAGCAAAAAATAAAAGATGAAGTTGATTTTGTCTTAACGGAAGCGCCTGGTTTTTCTTTTTATCGGAATAAGATTTTAAAAAAAAGATCTTTTGATAAAGAGGAAGGATTTATGTATTTGAATGATGGCATCTCAGATAGTAGATTAACACCAGTTAAAGAAATCGGAAGAATTTACCGTAGAATATCAGCGAAAAAAAAGGTCTTTAATCATTTGTCGTATGGTTCCACTTATGGTAATGAGAGATTAAGAGATGCACTGGTTGAATATTTAAACCAGACTAGAGGATTGAGAATAACTAAAGATAATATTTTAATAACTCGAGGAAGTCAAATGGGAATTTGGTTGTCTTCGGAATTGTTATTAAAAGAAAAAGATATCGTTGTAGTTGGGAGGACCAATTATGCTTCCGCTGATAACACCTTTTTAAATGCTCAAGCAAACATAAAACGGGTATCTGTTGATCATGATGGATTGGTAACCGAAGAAATTGAACGACTTTGTAAACATGAAAAGATTAAGTCGGTGTATGTAACTTCTCATCACCACCACCCTACCACAGTTACGCTTTCAGCTAAAAGAAGAATCCATCTTTTGAACTTAGCAAAACGATATAATTTTGCCATTATTGAAGATGACTATGATTACGATTTTAATTATAATCATGCTCCGATTTTGCCGTTGGCTAGTCACGATACAAATGGAAATGTCATTTATATTGGATCAATTTGTAAGACTGTAGCTCCAGTTTTTAGGATTGGATATTTAATTGCTCCCAAGGAATTCATTGATGAAGCAGCGAGCCTACGCGGAATCATAGATAGACAAGGTGATGCTTTGTTGGAGTTAACCTTTGCTGACTTTATTAAGTCCGGGGAATTAGATAGTCATATTCGAAAAGTGATGAAAATTTATAAGCAACGACGAGATCTGTTTTGTAAATTATTGAAAGAGGAAATAGGTGGTTTTGTTGAGTTTGAAATTCCAATAGGAGGAATGGCTATTTGGACTAAATTAAAGAAAAAATATTCCTGGGAAAAGGTTTCTAAGGTAGCGAGGAACTATAAATTAGAGATTGGGAATTGGCGTCGTTATGATAAGATTCGATCTGGACATAATTCTATTCGAATTGGTTTTGCTTCCTATAATGAGGAAGAGATTTATGAGTTGAT
>CALGJS010000142.1 GCA_937927835.1 uncultured Saprospiraceae bacterium
CAGCGGGCCGTAAGAAAAATCAACGAGTGGAGATAAAAGTCTTGAAGGTGAAATAGTAAGCGCTAATAGATTTTGAAATAAATCCTATTCATTGAGTTTATCTAGCATTAACTGATAATATTCTTGTAATTCTCTTTCAAAACTTGCTACGTCATTCATGTTCATACTGAGATTGATCATTAGATTTTTGATTTCGCTTTCTGTTTCTGGAAATTTCCCGGATAGAAATGAGTTCAGCATCTGTTCATTATAGTTATCATACTTCTATTGATAGTTATAAAGTTTATTTAAGTACTGGATAATTTCCAAGTCAAATTCCTGGATGATCCCCGTCTGAATGCCTGTCTCATAGGCACTACTATTCACAATTCCCGGACGAATTCCGGTCATAGTATAATTATCAAAGGCTGACTTTATATCTTTACTTTCTCTGATGGTAAGAAAATCATTGGTTATTTTTTTGTGGTAAACACTGACTTTTTTAACCTGCTTTAAATTGTCCTCGATTTCATTTTTCAGCATCTGCTCGTAGGTGTCTTTTTGCCGGTTAATTTTCTGTTGTTCACCAAAGTTATTCAGCGCAAATCCCAAGTAGACGCCAAACATAATCGGAAGCATTTGCAATAGTCCGCTATAAAACGCGCTTTTAAGTTTACTAGATTTCCCTTCCGTCGAGGAAGAAGGATTGGTATCTTTTGGGTTTTGATTTTCCATTAGTCAGAAGGTAAGGGTTATAGAAACGTTTTTTATTCCAGATCAAAAGCCAGCGTAACCGGTGCGTTCACCTGTCGGTAACGGATATCCAGAACACTCGCATTAATATAACGAACACCGTTGACGATTCGTTCGCCGTACCCTTCGTGAATATGTCCCGAAAGATGGAGCTTAAGATTTGACTCATCGATTTTTTTCAATAATTCTTCGCAACCTGCCGCGACTCCAGTATTGGTTTTATCTAGAATTCCGTGAGCGGGTCCGTGCGTAATTAATATATCTGTATCAGCGGGAATTAGATCCCAGTGTTGCTTAATTTTAGTGCCACGTTGACGGTTAAAGGCCCAATCAAAAAACCAAGGCGTGATGGGTGAACCCCAGATTTTAACACCTGCTATGGTTGTACCAGAATCATTAAGATAAGTAACCGAAGGAGGAATCATCGTGGTTATTTTTTCTTTCGAATTATTCTCAAAAAAGAAATCGTGGTTACCAGCCACGAAGATTTTATATTGATAATCTAAATTTCCAAACCATTCTAAAAATGCTATAATTTCCTTTTCTGTTCCACGACTGGAAACATCTCCCGCATGTAAGATTGCATCTCCTGGAGGTAATTGGAGTTGATCGTGCAATCCGTGGGTATCAGAAATAAGGACAAGGTTGAGCATAAAGAAAATTAGTAAGGTTTGATTTCAAAGGAACACAAATTATACTAGTAAAAGAAAAAATGCCCCTGAAAATCCTTAGACCTCCAGAGACATTATATTATTTTATCTCAATAAATTTTTAGTTACTTAACTTTTACTTTGGACTAAACACTAGCAGTCTCCAACTCTGAAGCGATGGGAAAGTCAATCGCAAATCCAGTCAGATTGTGGATATAATTACTGATGATCTTATCGCCTATAACGATCACCGCATCGATCATATTCGCTTCCGTGTATCCAGCAGCGAAGAAAGCATCCTTTGCCTCAGTAGAAGCATTTCCACGATTAGCAGAAGCTGATAACGTGAACCGTGCGAGTGCGTCTAATTTAGCATCAAAGCCGGCCGTACCTTTTCGAATTTCCAGAATTTGATCGTCCGTAAATCCATTCATTCCACCCAATACGGTGTGAGCAGACTGGCAATAACGGCAGCCATTATATTGGCTTACGACTAGATTGATCACCTCTCTTTCTTTTGCTTTTAAGGTAGATTTACGGTTTTGTAGTGCTAGATAATCGCCTAAAGCCGTATCGTTTTTAGCAAAATAAGCGTAAAGGTTTGGGACAAATCCTAACCCAGCTTGTAGCTTATCAAAAATCGCTTGGTTACCGGCGGATACTTCATTTTTTGTAGGAACTTGGAACTTTGACATAATTTATATTTTTTAAAAGTGTGAAAAAATTAAAATTAAACGACCTCGTAAATACTACTTCGTTCGTTTGTTAATACAAAGATAGTTGAGAAGGCAAGGTATTCCATTGGAAATATTTCCCTTTATATTGGAGATATTTCCCTAAAGGGCAAAAAAACACCCCTGGTACGGGGCAAAACGAAAGTATTCAAAAAATTAGACGGTAAACTTTAATAGGTTCCTCTATAATAAGATAGATGATTTAAGCGGGAATATCTTCTTTGAAGTCTTTCGGAGAGACTTTGTTTTTATTTTTAATAATCCTGATTAGTGGTGGTAATATTAAGAACCGCGAAGTATTCGTTATTCGTGGCCTGATAATATAGATTAGATTTCCTTCAAATGTGCATCTGTCTGGACAACAAAATAAAAAGATAAAAGGTTGAACGATTGAAAGATGTTTTTAACAATTCATCAACTTGAACAATTAACTTATCACCTATTTCACACCCATTCTTCTAAATCAAGTGGTCAGGTCACTCTTTACTATTTGCATGTATAAACATTTATTCTTTTATATATCCTCCCCGCAGAAGCATTATTTCTCAGACATTTCGATCTTAAACACTTTAAAATCTACAATATATAAATATTAACTTCTGGTATATGTTTTGCATATACAAGCTTAGTAGAAAATTCCTTTCTGATTACTACATGTCATATTAATTTATATGTATTTTATAAAAATGAAATCTAACAGTAACGTGCTAATTATCAACACCTTACAAGTTTCAATATTTTAATAAATGAAAAACAACCTTTGTCCATTAAGGAACAATGTACAATCAGCATTTTACATTTTGCTGTCTTGGATCGCTCTAAATTTTTGTTTGGGATCTTTTTTCATTAAAAATACTGCCTCAAAACAACTAAAAATTGCTGGGAGTAGTCTGCTCTATGGAAACCATAAACTTTCGTCTGCCAACATCAATAAAACTCCTTCACTAGAAATTTCATCCAAGCGCAATCATCAAGTTAAGGATAATCACCTCCCATTTTACCTTCAAAAAAATAGCTTTAAGGATACACATCAGATTAATCATTTCAGTATATTGAATCCTGCGCTGGCTGCGGCACTATCTATCAATAAAACATCCTCGATTACTTCCATTAAAACTGGTGAAGTTTTCACTTACAACATTCAGTACTCTTGTTCTGGCTTAACAGATAACTGTGAGGGAGTAATGATCACGGACCCTTTACCACCAGAAGTAGAATATGTTGGACTTATTGGTTCTCTTCATACCACTTCCGAATCCTATAACTCTGGGAGTCACACGGTAACCTTTAATCTTGTTAGTCCCCTAAATGCAGGTACTTCCGGTCAGGTTCAGATCAGGGTACGATTTCCTGCTCATATAACGCCCAATGGAATAACCGCCTCTAATACGGCAACTATCTCTGCGGACAACGCTCCTTCGACTAGTTCTTCGTTTGATGTATCTGCCGAAGCTTCTGCAAATCCAGAAGGTAACAAATATCTGCTTAGTGGAGGAGCAGCGGGGGGAAATTCAACTTATACACTCGAACTTTGTAACCTAATAGGGACAGATTCTTTTGGTGTTCTTACCATGCAAAATATCGTTATCAGAGATACATTAGCACCAGGAGCTGTCTTTGTTCAAACCAATCCAGAATTTGGTACAACTGCCAATTATGATACAGCCTCTCGGGTAGTAACTTTCACGAAACAAGCGCTTTCTCCCGGAGATTGTATGTACCCTAAACTAACCGTTGTCTATCCTGATCCTCCATTTACCATTGGAACAACCGTAACAAATACTGCTCATTTTTCGTTTACGCCCGTTGGCGAAAATCGGGACACTATTATAGATATTGACATAAGAAATCTTAATCCACAAACTCTGCTTGGTATAACAGAGAAAACAACCTCCCCTACTAGTTTGTATCCCGGACAAAATGGGAGGTACCGTATCGCTGGAAACGTAAATGGATCGGAAGACTTGGCCGATTTTTGTATTAACGATACCATTCCTGCTGGAATTGAGGTAACAGAATTTAACGTTGGAGGTTGGTATTATGGTGGAGTTCCTGAAGGCCAATATCGTATAGATGTAACTTACACTACGAACCTTAATGGACCGACTTTAGCACCGGGTTCTCCTTATTCTATTTGGGATCCAAATGATTTTATTACGGTTACTGATTTAGGTTTAACTTCAGGAGAATATATAACAAGTATAAACTGGTGTTTTGGTGATGCTCCCGCAGGTTTTGCTACTTATGAAGAAATTGAAATCCAATATAATGTAATCACCTCTACTGCTTCAGGTGTAATAACCAATTGCTCGGTATTATCTACAACTACTCCTGGAGCTGGTTTGACTGATGATTGTGTTGATTTAAATATTCAGGCATCAACACTCGGCGCAAGACTACTTCCAATAAAAACCAAAATTCCAAGTGGAGATATGGCTTTTAACCAAGGAGATATTTTTTCTTTTCAAATTGCCATCCGAAATGAATTCGGAGGGGCCGATTCCTTAGAAAATCCAATAGCATACGATCTACTACCAAAAGGTGTCACCTTTCAAAGCGGTTCCTGGTATCTTCCAGCTTGGGGAAATATTCCTGGCTATCCTCTGCCTTCTTTCAGTATAACACCAAATTATAAAGGGACTGGTAGGGATTTTCTCCGCTGGGAATGGTCGGGTGCTTCCGGAATAAAAATACCTCCGGGCGAACGGGTTGTAATTCGGTTTGATGTATTAATCAATGAATATGCGCTAGGCGGAACGCCTGGCTTTACTAATTATATGTACATAAACACAACTTCTCCCTATAACTGTCAGGGCAGTAGAGAAGATCCTGATATCTATGATTTTGATGATGATGGTAATACGACAGAATTACTCTGTGGTAATTTAAGAGAAGTAAACGTCAATGAAATTATTTCTTTAGAATCTGAAAAATTGGTGAGAGGTCAACTGGATACATCTTGGACCAAATATCCCGCAACTGGTTACTCCGTTCCCGGAGGTGTTTCAGATTATCAGCTAATTGTTCGTAATCAGGGAAATATTCAATTAGACTCCGTAGTAGTTATTGACATATTACCTTTCGTTGGCGATCAGGGAGTAATCAGTTCAGTTCCTAGAGATTCCAGATGGAGTCCAAACTTGGTCGGTCCGGTATCCGCTCCGGCGGGCGTAACCGTTTATTATAGTACCGAAGGAAACCCCTGTCGATCAGACGAAGGAATCGTCTCTTCCGGACCAGTATCTTGCAATACCCCCAATTGGTCCAGTACTCCTCCACTCAATATTACCAGCGTACAATCCTTGAAATTTGACTTTGGTTCTACCATCCTCAATCCTCAGGACTCTCTAGTATTGGAATGGCCCATGCGAGTACCCGTAAATGTAATGTCATCCGTCGGAGCTGCTCCGGATTCAATCGCCTGGAACTCGTTTGCATACATTGGCCAACGGGTTGATAATGGAGAATATTTATTACCATCCGAACCTCTAAAGGTGGGGGTTAATATCCAAAATGATATCCCTGGTGTAATCGGTGATTTTGTCTGGGTAGATACCGATCAAGATGGTATTCAAGACCCTGGAGAATTCGGTTATGACGGTATGCGGATAGAATTATACAAAGATAATGGCGATGCGATCGCCAATCCGGCAATAGATACTTTTGTCAATTTTACCGCTTCTGCAAACGGAGGATTCTATCTCTTTCCTAGCCTGCCAGGTGGAGATTATTTTTTGGTTTTTTATCCCCCGCCAACCTATAATCTTTCTCCTGCAAACATCGGTGCAAATGATGGCAACGACTCTGACGGGACAGCAGTAATTCACAATGGATTTGACATAGCAATTACCGATATTGTGAGCATTGCAAATACTGAATTTGAATACGATTGGGATCTTGGAATCTTTCCAAGTAATCTTGGTGCTATCGGTAACTATGTCTGGGCAGATATCAATAATGATGGTATACAGAATGAATCTACAACTAATGGAATAAATGGTGTAACCGTTAACTTGTATGACAATAACAACCCAGGAAGCATCTATGCTTCTGACGTAACGGCTGATGACTTTAACGGAAATTCTGGATATTATCTGTTTGACTTGTTACCAACAGAAAATTACTTTGTAGAATTTGTACCTCCAGCAAGCTCCACTTTTGTTCCTCTAGGACCAACAGGTAGTAGTGATCCTTCTGACTCAGATGCGAATGCGACTACGGGGAGAACCGAGGTTTTTCCTATTACCCCTAATGTATATGATGATAGTTGGTATGCAGGCTTAACCCTTTCTAGTACGGGATGTTTTGATGCTAGTTTTGATATAGACTTAATTAACATCAGTAATTGTCCACCAGCTCCAACAAATTGTACTACATCATTTTATGGTGGTGGATGTTCTGTTGTGAATGTTTATCCAACGGATACTCTTTGCATTTATTCAGGAACCTATACTTGTCAAATCAATACACTTTTTGGTGGGGGGACTATCTATGTTGCAGAAGGAGCTACTCTTACTGGTGATTTAGGTAGTTTTAATGGTACCATTATTAATTGTGGTACCATTGATCTTCCATATTTGATCATGGGGGCAGGCTTAGTTATTGAGAACTATGGAATTTTGAACCTTGGTAATGTTAATTCACATGGAGTCGCAGAAATTACTAATTATGAAAGAGGTGAAATAAATTTCAATAACAGTAGTGGAATCACGAGTGGAAGTACGATAACTAATTATGGTAAAATAGAATTTAATGGACAATTTAGACTTCAGGGTGGATCAACGTTAATTAATAATGCTTTTATACATAGTATGGCTACTTTTATAATAGAAAATACAGGAAGTAGCATTATTAACAATGGTCGCATTGTTTCAGAAACCAATATAATCATCAATTCTAATGTTATTATAACTAATAATTGTTCTTTTATTGCCAGAAATAATATTGAAATTAATTCAATTATAATCAACAATGGATTATTTTTTGCGAATAGTCCAGGTAGCATTATTCGAATTAATGGGGAAGCTAATATTATTAATAATGGAGATTTCGTAAGTCAAAACTTTACTAATAATGCAATATTAGGTGGAGGAGGTAACTTTTGGGTTTATGAACATACTCAACAAAATGGGGGATCAACAGGAAGTGATGCTTTGGGGCTTAATTTCTATGATGTTACTTCTAGTTTTGATTTTTATGATTATAACTCAGGCATAGTTGATCCTACTGTGGTCAGAATGGGACCTGGCCCAGAAGGGATACCAAATGAATTAAAAGTATATGCTGGCTGTAGTCCTGAATTAACTAGTTTAATTTGCAATGGTGGTACAAGTGCCAACGTTACTGCACATGTCGTAGGTGGCATAACGCCTTATACTTATCAATGGAGCACTGGAGAGACCACTAATTCAATATTAGATGTGCCAGCAGGTGATTACATTTTAACATTGACAGATGCTTCTAATTGTTCAAGAGTATTGAATGTTACGGTCGATTTAAGTGGTAGTTTGACCATAGATACCACCATAGTAAATGTACAATGTTTTGGTGAACAAAATGGAAGTATTGACTTGACCGTTTTTGGAGGGGATGCTCCATATACTTATATTTGGAATACAGGTTCTAATGGACAGGACCTTTTTGGTTTGAGTGGAGGAATATATACTGTTGTGATTAATGATAATAATAGTTGTCCTGCTGTTGCAAGCTTCAATGTATTAGGACCTACTAGCGCATTGCTTGCCGTTATTGATAGTATTTCAGATTACACAGGGTATGGGATTTCTTGTTTTGGAAATACCGATGGGATTGTTTACGCAAGTGCAATAGGTGGTACTTTGCCTTATTCTTATGCTTGGAGTAATGGAGCTACAACACCAACTATTTCGGGAGTACCTTCTGGAAATTATAGTGTTACAGTAACAGATGCAAATGGCTGTGTAAGTAATACTAGTGTTTTTTTAAATCAACCTTCTGTTCTTGGAGGAGGTGTTAATATTACTAAATACTATGGTGCTTTTACGATTAGTTGTGCAGGAGCATCTGATGGAGAAGCAGTTGCTTATTCATGGGCAGGTACTCCTGAAAATTATACTGGAGTGGCTCCTTATTATTACTTATGGAGTAATGGGCAGACTGGTCAATTTTTGACGGGAGCCAGTGTCGGTACTTATAGTGTGACTACTACGGATGCTAATGAATGTACCCTTGTCCAATCCGTAACGTTTACTGAACCACCACCACTTACATCCACATTAACTTTAAATAATGCTAATATTTGTGAGGGACAGAGTATGGCTGGAGTAAATGCTTCAGGAGGAACTAATTACATATGGAGTAATGGCGATACTGGACCGACTCTTTCAAATATCCCAGCAGGAACTTATACGGTAACAATTTCTAATACATACGGATGTTTTGCAGTTGACTCTATAGCTGTTATAGACCCTGCGCCTGTAAGTATCAATTCTTTGTCAAACGGACCAATCTGTGATGGAGAAGATTTGATTTTAAATGAAAATGGAGGCGATGCAGTGAGCTGGTCATGGTCTGGCCCAAATAGTTTTAATGCAGGCATCCAAAATCCAACCATCTCAGCCGCAACCACTTTGGCAACAGGGACTTATATTGTAACGATTACAAATACAAATGGTTGTACCAAGACTTCCAATGTAAACGTAACTGTAAACGCTACCCCAAGTGCAACCACAGGAAGCAATAGTCCAATTTGTGCTACCGAAAATATTAACTTAACCGAAAGCGGAGGCAATGCTACTTCATGGTCATGGTCTGGTCCAAATAGTTTTAGTTCAGCTTTACAAAACCCAACTATCTCTGGCGCTACAATTTTAGCAAACGGTACTTATACTGTTACCATCACAGATTCAAATAATTGTACAAATGCTTCAACAGTAAACGTAACCGTAAATGCTACTCCAACTGCAACCGCAGGAAGCAATAGTCCCATTTGTGCTAATGAAAATATTAACTTAACCGAAAGCGGAGGCAATGCTACTTCCTGGTCATGGTCTGGCCCAAATAGTTTTAGTTCGACTTTACAAAATCCAACTATCTCTGGAGCTACAACTTTAGCAAACGGTGCTTATACTGTTACTATTACGGATGCTAATAATTGCACGAATACTTCCAGTATAAACGTAACTATAAATAGTTTACCTACCGCAAACGCAGGAAATGATGATAATATTTGTATAGGCGCAAGTTCCAATTTAAATGCATTTGGAGGTACCAATTATGCTTGGTCTCCTGCTACTGGATTGAGCGCAACCAATATTTCAAATCCAGTTGCAACTCCATTAGTCACGACTACTTACTCAGTAACCGTAACTGATGCCAACAGTTGTACAGATGTGGATCAGGTGACTATCACCGTGAATAATCCAACAACGTTAATAAGTACCAACAGCCCAGTTTGTTATGGAGTAGATATAACTTTAACCGTTCCTTTAGCTACTACTTATAATTGGAGTGGCCCAAATGGTTTTTCTTCTAACCAGCAAAGTCCTACAATTAATTCAGACATTGCTGCTAATTACTCAGGGACTTTTAATGTAACTATCACAGATCCTCTAGGCTGTCCTGCGACTGCTTCTTCAGTTATAGTTGTTACTCCTTGTAATGAAGATTGTGCAGATGGAATTGATAACGATGGAGATGGATTGACCGATTGTTATGACTGTGAGGATTGCGCTAGTTCTGGAGCTTGTGACGATAATGATAATGATGGAATTGGTGACTTGTGTGACTTAGATGATGATAATGACGGAATTCCGGATGTTGATGAAATGGATTGCAGTGGAATTTCTTTAGGAAATGCTGATACAGGAATAGGTACTTTTAGTCAAAATATCTATTGGTTAAATTGGACTGGAACTTCAATCGATAATGGGATACATGAAGGAGATAGTCATACATTCTCACTTCCTGACGGATCAATACATACATTGACATTTTCAAATGTTACGGACTTAACTCCTGCTAATGGTTCAGGACCTGAAGATTATAAGCCACATGATTTAAATACCTATTTTGGAGCAAGTGCTCACCATTATTATAATCCTTCATCTACCAGTGGAGAAGCAATTTATAATAATGATGATACTAAAGAATTTAATTCTATTTCATTTGATATTGATATTTCAAGTTCCATAAATGGTATTCCTTACTTGTCAGATCTTATTTTTATTGATGCAGAGGCAACGGCAATATCTCCTACTAATGATGAGCAGATAGGAGTTGTTACTAATGGTCAACCTTGGGAAAATTTGGAAAAAATGGGCCCTGATGTATTTCTTGCACCGGGAATTGGGACCAATTCAGTTTTGATAAAAGATACAGAAAATTACCTTGCAGGTGTACCAACAAGTCCACTTTTAAGAACGATAGATGCAACCCAATTACAAATATCTATTTATACTGAAGAAGGATTAGAAGGCTTTTCAATAGGAATTTATTTAGAATGCTTGCCTCGTGATACAGATGGTGACCTTGTGCCTGACCATTTAGACTTAGATTCTGATAATGATGGCATTTTTGATTTAGATGAAGCAGGCCATACCGCAGTTGATATTAATAACAATGGAATCATTGATGGTGCTAATACATTGTTTGGAACGAATGGTTTATTCAATGCCTTAGAAACTTCTCCTGATAGTGATGTACGTAATTATCCTATTTCGGATAGTGAAACTTTATCAGATGGCATTTATGATCCTTATGAATTGGACGCTGATGGCGATGGCTGTTTTGATGCAGAGGAAGAAGGTGTAAATGATCCAGAAAATGATGGACTTGCAGGAGCTGGAACGCCAACCGTTGATGCGAATGGTCTCGTTAACTCCATCACCTATATCGATCCACCCAACAATAATTGGCAAAATCCTTTAATCGGTCCTTGTCTTTCAGAAATTTGTAATGATGCAATTGATAACGATGGAGATGGTGATCCAGATTGTTTTGATACGGAATGTGACTGTAATCGGTTTCTTTGCGATGATAATATTTATCAAACCATCAGACCAGATACAAGTACGATTCATTATTTTTATAGAACCGAGACCGACCCTGTTTCGATTACCGAATTATTTAATATTCCAACATATAATATCAATTCTCTAGCCTTTAACCCTACAGATGGGTTTATTTACGGAATTGGAGATACCCGTCTTTTAAGGTTAGATGCTAGTGGAAATATTCAAGACTTAGGATTTGTTGCTCCTCCTTGTGGTTATATTAATTCAGGAGGGATGGGACCTGATGGAGAATATTATATAGGATGCGGAGCATCAGGAATTTATCAACTAGATATTACAACGCTCGCTCTTACTCATATTGCCAATACCAATGGTTATGTTTATAGAGATTTGGCAGTTAGTCCGATAGATGGTGATATTTATTTTTGGAGTAATACAAATAGACAACTGGCAAGATTGAATATCTCTACGGGGGTGATTACTTTAATCGGTACTCCCAACCCACGTTGGAGAACTTTTGGAACACTCGTATTTAAAGAAAACGGAGATATCATTGCTTATGGAGATGATGGTTTTAGTAACGCTGCAGTTCAGGAAACCTTAGTGAGAATTGACCCCACTACCGGGATAGTAACACCTATTGGTGTAGGACCAGAAACCAATGCTAATGATGGCTGCTATTGTGCGTATGGCATCAGTATTACCAAGGCAGCTCCTGATCTCGTATGCGTAGGGTCTACGATGTCTTATACTTTTGACATTTATAATAGAACAAAAACTACATTTAGTGGAATTGCTTTCGAAGATGCCTTAGAAAATGGACTTCAGTTTAGTTCTGATCCCTACAGTATTACAGGAGGTTTAAATATTACAGGAACAACGAATGGCGTTAGCCTGGCTAACCTGACCCTTGATAATATTCCAATAGGGGAAAGTTCTTTTGTTATTGATGTTGAAATACCGTCAAATTATTCGGGTGATCCCATTTTAATGAATAGAGTAATTCTAAGGAATTTATCATCTTCATCAATTGCTGTGCCTGACACCATTTACTCTGATGACCCTAACTCACTCAACTTAGAGGATTCTACAAGAACTGTTATCTCATCATTGACAACTAGCAATGGGAGCCTTACTACCTGCGACAACTCTAATGAAACAGGCTCGGGAGTATTTTCTTTACATGACGCAGATGCTCAGGTAACAGCAGAATCCGGAGTAACCATTTCTTACCATGGTACCCTAAATGATGCTCAAAATGACCTCAATGAACTGACGAGTCCTTATACGAGTTCAGATGGAACAGTCTATGCTAGAGTTGAACGTACATCAACTGGTTGCTTTAGTACTTCGGTGATCACACTTGACGTGGGAGCGAAGTGCCCTGAAGACTGTAGTAATAATATAGATGATGACGGTGATGGCTTAATAGATTGTGCGGATTGTGATGAATGTGATGGCGGCGTTTCTCCGGTTTTCACAACTACGATACCTCAGGACACAACTATTGACTGTTCCGCTACCGTTCCACCACCTGCAAATTTAACAGCGACCGATAATTGTCAGGCTCCAACCGTTTCATTTACAGAATCAAATACTCAAGGGAGCGTTTTATGTAGCCAAAATGACTATCAAATCATTCGACAGTGGACCGCGACCGATGTTTGTGGCAACACCGCTACCGCTTCCCAAACCATCACCGTTCAGGATACCACGGACCCAATCATCACCAACGTGCCAGCCAACATCACTGCTGAATGTGATAATATTCCAGCAGCAATTCCTGCTAACGTCACCGTTACAGATAACTGTACTTTAGCCGGCGATATCAACGTGACCGTCAACGACGTACAATCCGCAACTACTTGTGCAAACACTTATACCATCACGAGAACTTGGACTGCGACCGATGAATGTAGCAACACCACCACCGCTTCGCAAACCATCACCGTCCAGGATACCACGGACCCAATTATCACTAACGTGCCAGCCAACATCACCGCTGAATGTGATAATATTCCAGCAGCAATTCCTGCTAACGTAACCGTTACCGACAACTGTACTTTAGTTGGTGATATCAACGTAACTGTCAACGACGTACAATCCGCAACTACTTGCGCAAACACTTATACTATTATTAGAACTTGGACCGCAACGGATGAGTGTAGCAACACCGCTACTGCTTCCCAAACCATCACCGTCCAGGATACCACAGACCCAATTATCACCAACGTGCCAGCCAACATCACCGCTGAATGTGATAATATTCCGGCAGCAATTCCTGCTAACATCACCGTTACAGATAACTGTACTTTAGTTGGTGATATTAACGTAACCGTTAATGATGTGCAGTCCGCAACCACTTGTGCGAACACTTATACCATCACGAGAACTTGGACCGCTACCGACGAATGTAGCAATACCGCTACCGCTTCTCAAACTATCTCTGTCCAAGATACCACGGATCCAATCATCACTAACGTGCCTGCTAACATCACCACCGATTGTGATAATATTCCCGCCGCAGTGCCAGCTAACGTTACCGTTACAGACAACTGTACTTTAGTCGGTGATATTAACGTGACCGTTAACGATGTGCAATCCGCAGCTACTTGCGCAAACACTTATACCATCACCAGAACTTGGACCGCCACTGATGAATGTGGGAATACTGCTACTGCTTTACAAACTATCAACGTTCAAGATACCACAGATCCAATCATCACTAACGTACCTGCTAACATCACCACCGAATGTGATAATATTCCCGCGGCAATTCCTGCTAACGTAACCGTTACAGATAACTGTACTTTAGTTGGCGATATCAATGTTACTGTGAATGATGTGCAGTCCGCAACTACCTGTGCGAACACTTATACCATCACTAGAACTTGGACCGCTACCGATGAATGTAGCAACACCGCTACCGCTTCTCAAACCATCTCCGTCCAAGATACCACAGATCCAATTATCACTAACGTTCCAGCCAACATTACCGCTGAATGTGATAATATTCCAGCTGCAATTCCTGCTAACGTCACCGTTACAGATAACTGTACTTTGGTTGGTGATATCAACGTAACCGTTAATGATGTACAGTCCGCAACTACTTGTGCGAACACTTATACCATCACCAGAATTTGGACCGCTACCGACGAATGTAGCAACACCACCACCGCTTCTCAAACCATCTCCGTCCAAGATACCACAGATCCAATTATCACTAACGTTCCAGCCAACATTACCGCTGAATGTGATAATATTCCAGCTGCAATTCCTGCTAACGTTACCGTTACAGATAACTGTACTTTAGTTGGTGATATTAACGTAACCGTTAATGATGTGCAGTCCGCAACCACTTGTGCGAACACTTATACCATCACGAGAACTTGGACCGCTACCGACGAATGTGGAAATACTACTACCGCAGTTCAATCTATTACTGTTGAAGATACTACTGATCCGGTCATCGCAGGCGTGCCCGCTGACGTCACCGCTGAATGTGATAATATTCCTGCGGCCGACGCTAACGCAGTTTCCGCTACCGATAATTGTAGTACTAACGCTGATATTACTTTAGCGGTCAACGATGTAACAACACCTGGGTCTTGTCCAAATAATTTTACCATTACCAGAACATGGACCGCTACCGACGAATGTGGTAATACTACTACCTCAGTTCAATCTATTACTGTCGAAGATACTACCGATCCGGTCATCACAGGAGTGCCCGCTAACGTCACCGCGGAATGTGATAACATTCCTGTAGCCGATGCTAACGCGGTTTCCGCTACCGATAATTGTAGTGCTAACGCTGATATTACTTTAGCGGTCAATGACGTGACAACTCCCGGGTCTTGCCCAAATAATTTCACCATTACCAGAACATGGATCGCTACCGATGAATGTGGTAATACTGCTACCGCAGTTCAATCTATTACTGTTGAAGATACCACTGATCCGGTCATCGCAGGCGTGCCCGCTGACGTCACCGCTGAATGTGATAATGTTCCCGTAGCGGACGCTAACGCAGTTTCCGCTACCGATAATTGTAGTACTAACGCTGATATTTTACTGGTCGTCAACGATGTAACAACACCTGGGTCTTGCTCAAATAATTTTACTATTACTAGAACCTGGACCGCTACCGACGAATGTGGTAATACCACCACCGCTTCGCAAACCATCAACGTCGAAGATACTACCGATCCGGTCATCGCAGGCGTGCCTGCCGACGTCACCGCGGAATGTGATAACGTTCCTGTAGCCAACGCCAACACAGTTTCTGCTACCGATAATTGTAGTGCTAACGCTGATATTACTTTAGCGGTCAACGATGTAACAACTCCCGGGTCTTGTCCAAATAATTTTACCATCACCAGAACATGGACCGCTACCGACGAATGTGGTAATACTGCTACCGCAGTTCAATCTATTACTGTTGAAGATACTACTGATCCGGTCATCGCAGGCGTGCCTGCCGATGTCACCGCGGAATGTGATAATGTTCCTGCGGCCGATGCTAACGCAGTTTCCGCTACCGATAATTGTAGCGCTAACGCTGATATTACTTTAGCGGTCAATGACGTGACAACTCCCGGGTCTTGTCCTAATAATTTTACCATCACCAGAACATGGACCGCTACCGATGAATGTGGAAATACTACTACCGCAGTTCAATCTATTACTGTTGAAGATACTACTGATCCGGTCATCGCAGGCGTGCCTGCCGATGTCACCGCGGAATGTGATAATGTTCCTGTAGCCAACGCTAACTCAGTTTCCGCTACCGATAATTGTAGTGCTAACGCTGATATTACTTTAGCGATCAACGATGTAACAACTCCCGGGTCTTGTCCAAATAATTTTACCATCACCAGAACATGGACCGCTACCGACGAATGTGGTAATACTGCTACCGCAGTTCAATCTATTACTGTTGAAGA